>MFES01000001.1:0-40349 GCA_001779955.1 Candidatus Doudnabacteria bacterium RIFCSPHIGHO2_02_FULL_46_11
AATAAGGCTTGAACCGAAGGCCAGGCCGATAAGGGCGTCAAGCTCGCCGGTCAGCCAGTAAAAAACAGAAACAGAAAGCAGGGCCATGGCCGCTACGGTCAAGCCGGTAATTGAACCCGCTCGAAAAGCGGTGCCTAGCGCCGCCGACAGACCCGTTTTTGCCGCCTCGGCTGTTCTGACGTTTGCCCGCACGGCCACAGCCATTCCTAGATATCCGGAAAGTGCGGAAGCAACTGCACCAAGAAGAAAACCCAAGCCGGTAATCCAATTAATAAAATAGCCCAGGAAAAAAAAGAGTAGGGCGGCAATCACGGCCAAAACCTTGTACTGCTTAATCAGATAAGCATTGGCGCCGGTCTTAATTGCATTGGCAATATCCCTCATTCGGTCATTACCGGTCGGAAGCTTGAGTAAATACCAAGTTAAAACTCCGCTAAAAGTTAAGGTAATGAGCCCGGCAAGGGTGGTATAAAGCAAAACTGAACTTTGAGTCATAGAATTCACAGGTCAGACCTCGGTCAGATAGAGGTCTGACCTGTCTGTAATAATTATAAAACTTAAAAAAGCCGTTTAGGCTTAGTTCATACTTAATACTACTAAAAACCAGCGTCTTTGCAAAGTTTAACGCCTGCGGTCGTACCGGCCGATGAGCTCGGCCTCCTCTATAACGTGGTGCTCAATGGCCGACTGCAAGGTATCCAAATCGGCGCCTTCAGGTATATCAAGCACCTTATCAAGGGCGTAAAGCTTAAAATAGTACCTGTGTTCGCGGTCGGGCGGGCACGGACCGCCATAACCTACCTCGTCAAAACCGGTCTGCCCTTCCCGCGCGCCCTCCGGCAGGGTGTCCTCATCTATGTCGGCGGTATCAGGCGAGATATTCCAAACCATCCAGTGCAAAAAAGTGCCATTGGGCGCATCAGGGTCGTCCACAATTAAAGCCAAAGTTTTTGCGTTTTCGGGAACGCCAGAGATGCGTAGCGGAGGACTGACCTCGACACCATCGCAAGTATATTTGGATGGAATAGTTCCGTTGTTTTCAAAAGCCGTACTTTCTAGTTTCACGAATTCTAGAATTAATTCTATAATTTAAAATCGTACGATTATTTTTACTTCATCATCATGCTCGGGCAGACCCGAGGCATTAGATTTTTCAAGAATCAAAATACCTTCGTCGGTATTACCGGGCTTGGTAAATTTCAGTTCGGCCTCAAAAGGTACGTATTCGCTGGTCATCCAATTACTTTTAGCCTCGGCATAACCAACCGCTAACTCGAGGCCGTCTTTATCGGTTAAACGGATGGGAAAGGTCGCCTCAAAATACCAGTTGCCGCGTGCTAATCCGGAAATGATCAATGGACTTTCAACCCTCTCCCGAGGAAGCGGAGAGGTAACCATAATCAAATCTTTATAAACCGCAGGCTCTGCGATCTCTTGCCAGTCGGGCGCGTATGCCGATTGCCAAAAAGAATAAATAGCGACGATGGCGACCAAAAGCACCAGGCCTGCGCCAATAATTATTTCAGTTGTTCTAGACATAAGGAAAATTTACAGATAAAACCTCCGGCAGTCATTGTGTGAAAAACCAATTTATTTTAAGAAAATTTTTAATTCATCAGAGGGCCGCAGGCTCTGGCCGATCTGCCATGCATTTTTTGCAACCAAACCCGCATTTACTTCCAGAGCGTAAACCGCCTTTTCCTTGGGATGAGAGCTTCTGGGGAAAGTCTCGGGTGTAACGTGCTCGACAATATCCACCACCTGCCAATTACCGTCGAGCCAAACAATGTCTATGGAAAAATGCATGTCCTTCATCCAAAAAGAATAATACCCGGGGCTGTCATAAATAAAAAGCATACCCGTTTTTTCCGGGAAAGACTTGCGGCCGGAGAGTCCCTGAAATTTCTCCGTCTCCGTTTTGGCAAGCTCAATATCAAGCGCGACAGAGCCGAACAACAATCCCTGGCTGATAATCTCTTGGTCTTGACTCATATTCTTATAATAACTAAAAGAAAAAAATAGCAAAAGTATAATTGTCAGACCGGCGATTGTTTTTATCTGTCTTATCTCAAACGCCATGTTTCATGTGCTCTACGGCAAACTTTTGGTCAGTATCCACTTTCTTGCCGGGATTGAAAATGTTCAGCGGGTCAAAAATTTTTTTAGTTTCCCGGAATATCTCATACATTTCCTCGCCAAACATTTTCTTCAAATAAGGCCCTCGGATTATTCCGTCATTGTGCTCGGCGCTCATTGAACCGTGATACTCAAAAACCAAGTCATAAACTTTATCAGAGAGCTCGGCAATAATTCTTTTGGCATTCGGGTCAGACAAATCCATTAAGGGAATAATGTGGAAATTACCGTCGCCCACGTGCCCGGCAATCGTGTAAATCAAACCTTTATATTCGTTAAGAATTTTTTCAAGCCTTGGCAAAAATTCGGGCAACGCCTCGGGCCGCACGATAATGTCATCTATGAAAGGAGCGGTCTGCTTATTCTTTATCTTCTGACGAAGAAGGTTGAAGCTTTCACGCCTGATTACACGGTATTTCTGGGCCTCGGCGGAATTTTTGGTAATACGAGTACGCAGGCCGAATTTTTTAAGCGAGGCGGCCGCGGCGCGGGCGCGAAACAAGGCTTCCTCATCGGAATTAGCCGTAAATTCGGCAGTCAATACCAGTTTAGGAAGGCCGCCGAAAACAAGCATTTTAAATTCCGGCAAAAACTGTAGGCCCAGGGAAATGATGTTGCTCTTTAATCTTTTTACAAAGCCCGGTAAAAATTTCAAGGCCAGCATAAGGGTATGGTCGTCATAGGACTCAAAAGTCTCGGGTTTAAAGCCTAAAACGTCGGTGGTTATGCTGCCAAGCTTTGTCAGGTCTTTATTTTTCAAAAAAATTACCACCAAACGCGAATATTCGCGAGGGCGTATCAGGCGAAATTTCACCTGGGTAATTAGCCCTAGAGTTCCCTGGGAGCCGACAAACAATTGGGTCAAGTCGAATTTCTTTTTATCCCAAACATTCCAGAGGTAATAACCCGAAGAGTTTTTGGAAACATTGGGCCGGGCTCGCTGGATGGCATCGTAATTTTTCTCAATAAGGTCAAAAATCTTGCGATAAATTTCTCCCTCAAAATCCTGCTGACCCCGCTTGGCCTCAAGCTGCGCTCCGTCAAGCGGCTTGAAAATGTACTCATTACCGTCAGCCAAAACCATACGCAGCTCGGCCACGTATCTCTCCGTTTTGCCATAAGAAAGAGTTTTTTCTCCGCCGGAATTGTTGGCGACCATACCACCCACGCAACAGAGCTCGCGGGAAGCAGGGAAAGAGGGCATTAACAACCCCTTTTCTAGAGTCTTTTTTTCAAAATCACGATAAAAAACGCCGGGCTCGACCGTGGCCTGATCATTACTAACCTCAATGACTCGATTAAAGTGCTTGGTAAAATCCAGAACAACAGCCTCCGTCAGCGGACCGCCGCTCATGTCCGAACCGCCGCCGCGAGCTGACAGGGATAGCTCGGGATACTGCGCTTTATTTTGGCTGACCCAATTAACCACTGCCTGTATATCGTGCACATTTTTCGGCGACACGACAATTTTTGGCATTTCTTCAAAAAGGCTGGCGTCGCGGCTGAATTTTTTTAAGGTTTCACTGTCGGTGTATGCTTCACCGTCAATTATTTTTTTTATTTGTTCGTACATCCTATTTTAGTAAGTAGCTAGTAGTAAGTAGTTTAGTAGGTTTCAAGCAAGCGAATGAGCAGGCGAACCGGCGCCCCGGCTGCGCCTCGGGCAAGAAAATCGCCGTCAGCGGCCGTCATGCGTGGCGCAATATCGATGTGCGCAAAGAGAGGAAAATCTTTGGCCCACTGATAAAGGAATATAGCTCCGTGAGTGGCTCCGCCGTATTTGGTTTTGCCGATGTTTGCCCAATCGCCAAAAGTACCGCGGATTTCGTCTTCATACTCATCCCAAAGTGGCAGGGGCCAAACATAATCTCCGGTTTCTTCGCCGAGCTCGCGCAAGGTTTTTTCCAAGGCCTCGTCTTTGGTGAATATCGCGCTGGCCCGGGTACCGAGAGCCACCATGGCGGCGCCGGTCAGTGTTGCCACGTCTATCACCAGGCGGGGATTATATTTTTTCGCATAAGTCAGCGCATCTGCTAAAACCATGCGCCCCTCGGCGTCCGTATTTAAAACCTCGATAGTTTTTCCTGACATCGTTCTTACTACGTCGCCGGGACGGTAGCTTCCGCCTGAAACCATGTTTTCGGCAGCCGGAACTAGGCCAACGATATTTTTATTTATTCCCAAACGCGCGGCCAAAGCAAGGGCATGAATCACGGCCGCACCGCCCGACATGTCCAAATGCATATCACCGATATGCTCGCTGGGTTTTATGTTTATCCCGCCGGTATCAAAGGTAATGCCCTTGCCGACCAGAACGATGGGACGCTCTGTTCCACTATTTAAATATTCCAGAACTATAAACTGGGGTTCGGCGCCTGAACCCTGGCCCACGCTAAGCAAACCGCCCATCTTAAGGCCCTTTATTTCCTTTAGTCCTAAAATTTTAACCTTGACTTTTGTGCCGCGCATCGCGTTTTTGGCGGCTTGAGCCAAAAGTTTTGGCGTCATGTCGCTACCCGGGGTATTCGACAAATCACGCGTTTTATTGACTTCCGCGCCTATAATTATGCCGTTTTCCAATTCCTGACGAACGCTCTGGGCGAGATTTCCGACAATAACCACTTTTTGCACAAAATTCCAGCCTTCCTTCGGTTGAGTTTTGAAAGCAATAAATTCGTAATTTGCCATTTCGAAATTCACGGCCAGAGTGCGGGCCAAATGCTCCTGGGAAACTTCAGAATTGGAAATGAACAAAACCTCGCTAAAATCCAAAGCGATTTTCTTAAACCGATTTGCTTTGGCCTGCATCAAGATGCGGCGAAAAACGTAGGGCAGTTTGCGCCTGGTAATTTTTTTCCTATCGCCCAGCCCAAAATTTAAAATTTTGCGGTTGCGAACCACTTCAAGCCAGGTAGTCCGCCCATTATGGAGTCGAATAACGGCTAAATCAAGGCTTTTAGGCAGCTTTTTTGAAAATTTAAATTCCATAGTACAGGCTTATACTAACAGATTCTCTAGCTTCGCAAAAACGCCGCTTAATAACGACCCCGCAAGTCGTTAGTAGATAGGTTGCCTAATTTCGCAAAAACCGCTCAATTTCTCTGGCTAGAGTCGGCCGGGTGGTGAAGGATATACCTAAATGCCCGCCGCGCTTGTAGGTCTTTAGCTTGCAACCCAATTTCTTTGAAAAGGCAATTACTGACTTATACGAAACCGATTCATCGTCCTTGGCGTGAATTAAAAAAATCTTTTTGGGGTCAAGCTCCTTAAGATGATTAACAGGATTGTAAAATTTTCCTGCCTTTAATTTGTTCCAATCTTTCATACTAAATCGATAGACCAATCCAAAACCAAGGCGAATGAACAAGCCCAAAAAACCGAGGGGTTCGGCCCGGAGCGGCACTCGCCAATCTACAACTGGCGATATGCCAACTACCTTACTGACCCGTGCGTCGCGCGACGCTAAAATTGCAGCAGGTCCGCCAAAACTACTGCCAAAAATGTAAATCCTTTGCGGTTTAACTATAAAGGTCTTGCTATACCAAAAATCCTTGAACGGTTTAGACAAAGCATTAAGAACGTCTAAAATATCCTTTTCCGGCGAATCTTTCAAAAACCTGCCTCCGCTCTCCCAGGAACCCCTGTATCGCGGCAGAAAAACCCAATAACCTTGAGCCGCCCAAAATTGCAGCAGTTCCTTCATGCGCGGCGCCGAGGGCATGCCCATAGCAAAAATAATGACTTTGTTTGAAGGCCTGCCCGGCGGCAAAAACTCGCAGATTATATCCTTGGCAAAACGAGTGCGTAAAATCATGTTTTAGAAAAAAGTTTAGTTTTAAAAAGGCCGCGCCCGGCAAACAAAACAGAGGCGGCAAGAATGATTGAGTAGAACAGGAACAATACCTCCAGACTCCATAGTTTAAGAATAACAGCGCTTACGATAAAACTCAACAGCGAGCCAATTTTTGAAATTGAGTAATAACCGGTCAATACGTCAGTTTCCATATTCTCGCGCTCGCCAATTTCAGACATCAAGCTAACCGCCGATACGCCCCAAATGGCCGTGCCAAAACCGGTAACAACCAAAGCGACAAGCAAATATGAAAAATCTGGGCTTTTGGAAATAAGAAATATCCCGATAGCGGCCAAAATAAGTCCGGTTAAGCTTAAAAGCGGTCTGCCATATTTGTCCGCCAGACCGCCAAAATAAGGCAGTAGCAAATGAGGAAGTCCGAAAGCAAAAACGGCCAGACCAATGTAACCGACGGGTAAGCCAAGCGTATCTACTACAAAAAGTGGCACGAATAAATCAAGTTTGACTATTGTGGCGTGGGCGGCCACGCCCAGAACGCCAAGGGCGCGCAACTGTCTAACCGACCAGTATTTTTTAAGCTCTGCCGCCCAACTCTGCAAGGAAATATCGGGAAAGGCCGGCACAACCGGCGCATGCTGGCTACGTCTGGTAAAAACATAAAAGGCAAGCAATAAATTAATAAGGACGGAAATTATGAAAGGCGTAACGATATTAAACTCTTCGGCAAGTTTGGTGCCGACCAAGGGACCGAGCAAGTTTCCTAGCCAAATAAAGCTTAAAAGCCAGCCTGTTTTTTTGCCTCTCTCATTTTCAGAAATACTATCCTCAACCTTTGAGAGCAAAAGCATGGCGCAAAACGCCCCCGCAACAGCATCGAGGAACCTGGCCCCAACTATCATTAGCCAGTTTACGTGCCAAATATAAAAAACAAGCGACAAAGCAGCCGCCGCAAAGCCAATGGCCATCACCCTGTTCCGGCCTATTTTTTGGGCCAACAATGCCGCCACAGGTCCCATAATTACACCGCCTAAAGCAAAAGCGGCGGACATCAGGGATATTTGCCATTTATCAAAACCTATTCGTTCAAGATACGGCCCGAGCAGTGGATGGGCCAAAAAAGTGGCAAAAGCAAAGAGGATACTTAGGCCGGTAAATCTTTTGAAGGCGTAACGGTCAATCATTAATTTGCCGCTGTCGATAAATTTTAAAACATGCCATAATTATAACAATTATGATAAAAACTGCCGAATTCGTTTCGCCCAAGCATCCGGATAAGACGTGTGACTACATTGCCGATACTATTCTCGATGCTTTTTTAAAAAAAGATCGCCAGAGCCGCGTGGCGGTTGAAGTCATGGGCGGCCACGGTTTGATAACGGTCAACGGCGAAGTTACCAGCAGGGCTCGATTCAAACTGGAACCGATTGTCAAAAAAATTGTCGGCGCCAAATACCGGGTAATCGTCAGGCTGGCCCATCAGAGCCCCGAGATTGCCAAAGGTGTGGACACCGGCGGCGCCGGAGACCAGGGCATAATGGAGGGCTACGCTACCAGCGAATCGGCGAACTTTATGCCGCTAGAATACAATTTGGCGCGCTATATTTGCCAGAGAATTTTTAAAAAACATCCCCACGACGGCAAAGTCCAGGTTACCATTGAAGGCAACCCGCCTGCGGGCAGGACGGGCAGGGTTTTAACGGTTGTGGCAAGCTTTCAGAGCACAAAAACGCCGGAACTCTTGAAGCTGGTTAAATCAATAATTAAGGCCGATGAATATCTCATAAATCCGGCGGGCGAGTGGCACATGGGCGGATTTGACGCCGACTCAGGACTTTCCGGCCGCAAGCTTGTGGTTGATAATTATGGTCCGGAAATTTCCATAGGTGGCGGGTCGTTTTCCGGAAAGGATTATACTAAAGTTGATCGAAGCGGTGCTTATATGGCCAGAAAAATCGCGGTTGATTATTTGCGCAAATTTAGGGCCAAAGAAGTAAAAATAAAATTAGCCTATGCCATAGGCAAAAAGGATCCGGTCATGGCCGAAGCAGTTATTGACGGCAGGCGAATGCCGGTTGAAGGCTATGATCTATCGCCAACCGGCATTAGAGAACTTTTAAAATTGGATAAGGCGCAATTTGTTAAAACCTCGCAATGGGGACATTTTGGCAATGATTTTTTGTGGGACAAGTAGGTTACGGCGGATTGATTGATAAACCAAAAAAAGACGAACCCGCCGCAACGAGGCGGCGGGTTCTTGTCTTTTTCCATTGCCTGGGGAGGTGAGGCTCGCGAGCTAGAGCGTCAGTTGCTCGTAAACCTCATGTTGGAAGCGTGCGTCAGTCCAGCGGACAACCGGGTCGGAACCGGTGAATGCGATCCTCACCAAACCCAACCGGTCGAAGTCTCGAAGAACACTGCCGCGGATGTGGGAGCGTTCCGACTGGCTGGCTACCAGACAGACGAACTTCGGTTCGGAAAGCTCCAAGATCCCAGCCGCGCGGTATTTGCGCATAGCCAGGAGCAGCATCCGGCCAGTCTTATGGCCTGCCTCGCGCGCCACAGCGGTCGCCATGGCCTTGAGACCCTTGTCCGCGGGGTGGTACATACCCTCATCAGTCTTGTAGATCGCCCCCATCTCCAGCAGCTGCTCAAGGCAGCGGGGGAGATTAAGGTCAACTACAGCCTGATGATCGTGAACGCGCGCTTCAACTTGATGAAGGTTGAGACCGGGGCAGGCGCAGATCTCCGTGAGCACTGCGCGGTAGTTCCTCCCTTTCTTGCCGGCGATATTGCGCGCCAGCCGCGGGGGGTTGCGTACCGGATGGCCGAGTTGCGACTTCATTACCACACTCCTCTGTTCGCGATGGTTTTTTGTAGCGCCGCTGAAGCGTTACATCAAACCTGTCTACGGCTGATGGAAAAGACCATCGAAACCTCCGTGTTTAGATGAATAATACCGGCTTTTCGCCGTATATGACTTAAATTCTATCATATAATGTACTAAATGGCAATATTTCGCTATATTTAAATAATGATTCCGGAAAAGATAAAACTAATTTCCAAAGAGATTTCTAATAACGGCGGCTGTGCTTTTTTGGTAGGCGGTTCCGTGCGTGACCATTTGTTAAAATCTCCGGTTAAGGATTTTGACGTTGAAGTCTACGGCTTAAAATTACCGGCCCTTAAAAAAATAGTAGGTAGGTATGGAAAAGCCAAAGAAGTAGGAAAAACTTTTGGCGTTATCAAAATTTTTACTAAAGAGGAGTTGGAGATTGATTTTTCCCTACCGCGCAAAGATATAAAAATTGCGCGAGGGCACCGCGGTTTTAAAATAACGACCGATCCGGCTTTAAATTACAAAAAAGCGCTGAAGAGACGAGATTTCACCATCAACAGTATTCTACTCGATCCGCTTACCGGAGAATTCATTGACCCTTTCAATGGCCGTGAAGATTTAAAAAAGAGAGTGCTTCGAGTAACCGATAAAACAACCTTTGCCGAGGACCCGCTGCGGGTGCTGCGGGCAATTCAACTGGTCGCCAGATATGAGCTAAAAATAGAGCCCCGAAGCAGAAAAATAATAAAGGCTGCGGCGCCGCGGCTGAAGGAATTGAGCAAAGACAGAATTTGGACGGAATGGAAAAAGTTGCTTTTAGCCCATAGACCGTCACTCGGGCTTGAGGCCGCCCGCGAACTCGGTTTAACCAAAACTTTTTATCCGATGCTTGCCGCCTTGGAAAAAACGCATGAAAACCCGGCCTGGCATCCGGAAAAAAATGTTTGGCAGCATTGCAAGCTGACGGCCGACCAGGCCGCTTTGATTGCGGCCACAGAAAAACTTAACCTGTTCGAATCAACACTGCTAGTCCTGGCCGGAATCTGCCATGATTTAGGAAAGCCCCTTACCAGCCGAATCGTAAATGGCGTCAGACGAACCATTGGCCACGCAAAGGCCGGAGAGAAACCGGCCCGTGAATTTCTTAAAGCCATTGGCGCGCCGAATATCTACTATAAAAAAATTCTCGGCCTGGTTTTATACCATATGCGGCCCTTATCCTGGTATCTGGGCAAAGAAGAATTCAGCAGCGCCGGCATCAGGCGGCTGGCGCGCGATTTGCACCCCTATGGCCTAACGTTCCGTGAACTTGCACGCTTGAGCCTGGCAGACAATAGGGGACTGGGCGAATTCCCGCCCGCGCAAAGGCTAGAGAAAAAGAGAGAAAAAGAACGTTTCATTACCTTCCTAAAAAAATTGGAAAAAAGGGCGGCCAGCCTCCGTGTTCTTTCTGCACAGCCGAAGGCAGTCGTGAGCGGACGGGATTTGTTAAAACTGGGTTTTAAGCCAGGCCCGAATATAGGCGCGGCAATGCGGTTAGCCGAAGACTTGGGCGATTTGAACTTTAAAAAAACTGCTATACTTAAAAAAATGGGTAAAATTACCAGAGATAATACTGAAAAAAAAGTTATATTAAAGTTACAATCGCTGGTCAAGACCAGACAATAACCATTAATTAAAAAAACCTATGTTCGAACTCCCGAATTTGCCCTATGAACTCAATGCGCTCGAACCCTTTATCGACGCGCAAACCATGGAAATCCACCACGGCAAGCACCATGCCGCCTACGTAAAAAAATTAAATGAGGCCCTAGAGGCCAAAAAAGATTTGCAGTCAAAATCGATTGAGGAAATTTTGCAATCGCTTGATTCTTTGCCGGAAGAGGTACGTACCAAGGTACGTAATAACGGCGGCGGGCATTATAACCATTCATTTTTTTGGCCTTTGATGAAACAGAATGGCGGAGGAGAACCAGCCGGCGATTTAGCCCAGGCTATAAACGACGCTTTTGGAAACTTCGCAGATTTCAAAATCAAATTTTCCGAAGCGGCCGCAAATCATTTTGGCAGCGGCTGGGCTTGGCTTACATTTGAGGATGGAAAGCTAACCATTTCAACTACGCCAAATCAGGATAGCCCTGTGATGCGCGGCATAAAACCGATCTTAGGCCTCGACGTTTGGGAGCACGCCTATTACCTCAAATATCAAAACAAACGTCCTGACTATATAAATGCCTGGTGGAATGTAGTGAACTGGGAACAAGCCGAAGAAAACTACGCAAACGCCAAGTAATTCCAGGTCAGACCTATAGTTTGCCCAGGTCTGACCTGTATTAAACGCCCAACATAGTATTAAAAGCCGAAAGCCGCTTAACCATTTGCGGTTGATTTTTGATTTGCATTAAATTTAAAATAGTGCTATAATATATATCATCCCAAAAGAGTACAGACCTCGGCCAAAAGAAGGGGGTAGGATGAAGTTCCGCTCCACAGTACCGGAAGTGGCCATGGTGAGGGCGCTGTCGGCCGTTCTAGACTGCGACGTGACAATCACGATCGTCGGCGGGGTTGTCACGGTTTTCGCGGATACGAACCGCCGCACAGAACCATTCCATCCGTGGCCAGTGCCCAAGGACGAGCTTCCGCTCTCGATGAGGCGCCGCTCCGTGAGTGGCGCGCTGCCTCGGCATCTGGTGAGCGAGATGCTCACAACGGCACTCGTGATACGCGCCATCAACGCTGGTGCTGTCCCTGAAGAAGTCGATGAGACCCAGTTGCTGCTCGACTGGGACAAAATCGACGAGTAGCAAAGGAGGGTTACCTAAAGCAAGCGAACCCCGCGCCAGATTTTTGTGGCGCGGGGAATGTGTTTTAAATAGACAAATACTCAAAAAATTGATACAATTTTTTTGGCAAAATTTTATGTTAATATTGTAGGATCGTCTAACGGTGGGACACGTGCCTCTGGAGCACAGAATCTTGGCACGCCCCCACACCTTATCGCTCCGGGATCGTCTAACGGCAGGACATGTGCCTCTGGAGCACAGAATCTTGGTTCGAATCCAAGTCCCGGAACCAGAAAAGACGGCGTCTTTAGATAGCATCCTTTTTCTATAGGCGACTTGGATTCGAACGGGAAGGGGGTTGGGGAAACGGTAGTTTCCCCGTGGTGGAAATACTAAAACCGCAAGGTTTTAGAAAGGCGGTCAATGACCGCCGCGTGAGATTCCAGGTCCCGGAACCATTGGGTGTGAGGGTGAAAATCCATATCCCCCAGCCAAGAAAAAACCGCTATTTGCTAGCGGTTTTTTCTTTGTTAAATTAAATAGTTTCGCCGCGCACCTAAAAATCGGTGCGCGGCGAATGCGAATCCGAATTCATCTCAGTTGTGGGTCCCGAGACGCTTCGTCCGACTATCTGACCTCGGCTGAGCAGTTCCTCGCAGCGTACCGAGCGGCACAGAAACCCAGATACCGAGTAGTTCCGAGCGTGCGATCGTCCCTGTATGAAGAGTGGATCTGCCCTTCTTTGTAGCCCTCTGTCCACTCGGCACGACGCTGTTCGCCCTCCTCGACGCTCAAGCCGGGATACTTCGGACAAGTGAGAATATGCGGAGTCTCAATCTGATCCCGTACAACAGGGCGCCTGCAGAGTTCGCAGGTTTTTGGCATTTGACCCCCCTTCGTTGTGAACTAGATACTAAAATAATGCCACGCTTTTGGAGTGGTGTAAACATTCAATCCAAAAAGCCTTGTTAGATTAACTTTAATTTATCTCCGACACCTGCGGCAAAATCGGCGGCTTTCATGCGTTTACCACCCGACACCTGTAACTCCAAAATCTCCAAGGCCACTGTGCCAGTGCCTATGAATATTCTCTTGTTGTCCACTTCGACCTCTCCGGGTTTTAATTTTTTATCCGAAATCTCTACCTTAAAAATTTTCAACCCTTGTTCTTCAATTTTTATTTTTGATTTTTCCATTTTGATTTTGCTATATGTTCCCGGCCAGGGATTAAGGGCGCGAATTTGCCTGTCGATCTCATCTGCCGGTTTTTGCCAGTCGATTTTACCGTCTTCCTTTTTAAACGATGGGGCAAGAGTCGCTAATTCATGGTTTTGTTCGCGAGGCTTAATTTCGCTTGATAAATATTTGAATAACGACTCATCTAAAAGTTCAACTGATAAATCTTCAGATTTTTTATGCAATGATTCGAAAGTTTCGTCAGGATCAACGGATATTTCTTTTTGACTAATTATTGGGCCGTGATCAAGTAATTCATCTAAAACAAAAAGTGTAACCCCTGTTACTTTCTCCCCAGCCCAAATAGCGTACTGCATAGGTGCGGCACCCCTATATTTAGGGAGTAGGGAAACGTGTAAATTTAAAAAGCCCTTGCGAGGTATATCTAAAATATTTTTAGGGATTATCTTCCCATATGAGGCGACAACTGCTACGTCTAGCGACAAATGCTTTAAGACTTGTTCAATATAAATATTTTTTAAGTCATTTGGCTGCAACAAAATTATTTGTTTATCTCCAAGCCATTGCTTTACCGGTGAGCTTGATAATTCCTGCTTGCGGCCCACCGGCTTATCGGGCGAGGTAGCAACAGCCACGAGGCTTGTATTTTCGTATAGCCAAGCTAATACCGGCAAACCAAAAGCAGAGGTGCCGAAAAATATTACTCGAGGTTTATCCATAAAATTCCTTAGTTAGCTCATCGCGCTCGGCCTTGCTTAAACGGTCAACAAACAACATGCCGTTAATGTGATCAACTTCGTGCTGGATAACATGTGCCAAAAAACCGTCTGCCTTAAACTCGAGTTTTTTACCCTTGGGGTCGTAGGCAACCACATCCACTTTCTCCGCCCTCTCTACTTTGGCAAATTTGCCGGGAACGGAAAGACAACCTTCTTCCAAAAGCAATTTTTTAGCTGAATACTTTTGTATTTTAGGATTGATTAAAGGGAAAGGCGGCACCTTTAGGTGCTCAAGATTAATAATCACCACCTGCAAATTAACGCCAACTTGCGGCGCGGCAATACCAACACCCTTAGATTTCCTGCAAATACGGAGCATTTCAGCAAGTAGGCGTTGAAAATCACGAGATAAGGGAAATTTAACCTTTTCACTAGGCTCCCTCAAATTTTCCGCCGGCAAGGTCACCAGTTTTAACTGATGTTTATTGTTTGACATTCTCTTTTTCTATTATGCCTAAATAATAAAGAAAGGCTTCATCACCGGCCTTGCCCTGCTCTTTGACCAAAGCAAACCTACGCTCTAAAACCGGTAGATTTCGCCTGGCATGGCTCATTAAAATCGCCCGCACATCAAGCGGATCTTTGTCCTTATTGGTTTGCACATAGCGGGGCAAATGCAGATCTTCAATTATATTCAAAACCGCATCCTGCCACTTGAACCTGACGCGATTTTTATCTTTCAATTTCTGCAATTTGCTAATTTTATCGTCTATTTCCATAGCTGGATGTATTATAACGTAATGTTATAATTACAGCACTATGACAGGGCAACTTTGGGATATTGAGGGCGCGGACGGCAGCGGCAAGGAAACCCAAACCCGCCTGCTGATTGACCGGCTAAACCAGCCCGGCGTTTTAGGCGGAAATAAGGCGCATTACTGGACCTTTCCGACCTATGAAGACCCGGTTTGGGGAAAACTGATTAAGGAGCATCTGGCGGACATTTCTAAAAAGGCCGATGATTATGACCCGCAGTACACCGCGCTTTTGTATGCGGCTGACCGCGGCAAGGCCGCAGTCAAGCTACAACCGCTGATTAAAGCGGGCGATTGGATAATCTGCGACCGTTATATTGCTTCGAATATGGCCTTTCAGGGGGCAAAAATAAAGGATGAAAAAAAACGTGATGAGTTCGTCAGCTGGCTCGAAGACAAAGAATATAATTATTTTCAAATTCCCAAGGCCGCTGGCACAATATACCTTTCACTGCCCGTTGAAGTCAGCATGGCGCGCACGGAAAAAAGAAGGCAGGAGGCAATTGAAAAAGGTTTAGCCTTAGGCGATAAAATAAAAAAGGCCGACATTTATGAGCAAGACAGGGAATTTTTGGAAAGAGTGCGGAACGAATACTTGCGCCTGGCTCCCCTCAAGGGATGGCACGTGATAAACTGTGTTCAGGAAGGACGCGAACTGCCGCGCGAAGAAATCGCAGAGAAAATTTGGCAAATAGTATCAATAAACCCATGACAACTAAACGCATGTTCATATCTGTTGAACTGCCAGAAACCGTAAAAGCCATGCTTGACGGCCTACAGTTGGAATCAAGCAATATCAGTTGGCTCAACCCCGACCAATATCACATCACTATTTACTTCTTGGGCGAAATAAATGCCGGCCAAGAAAATGAGGTTAAAAAAATACTTTCCAACGAAATGTTTGATTTTCCGGAAATTGATTTAAAACTTAGCGCGGTAAGTATTGTAAAGGGACGAATGATTTGGGTGGAAGTGGAAGACCAAACCGGCCTTTTGCAAAAGCTATATTCAGAATTGCGTGAAAAAATAATACTGGCAAAAATAGGTGAGCCGGCCCGTGAAATCTTGGCACCCCATATCCTGCTCGGCAAAAGTGTCGGACATGACAAACTATTGGACCAAGATACTACCATTAAGGACTTAAAGAATAATTTTAAACCTTTTTCGCTCAAGGCTTCAGGCGTGTCATTATTCGAAAGCGAACTAAGACCCCAAGGAGCTTTGCATGTCAAGGTGCGAGATTTTGTCTTTGGGCGCTCTCATTCATAGCTGCTTATGCAAAAAGTAGACATCCTCGGCGTAAAAATTGACGCCCTGAAAAAAAATGAATTCCGGCAGCGTTTGCGTTCTCTGCTCGATGCAACGGAACGAAACAATAAAATAGTTACCACCACTTACTCCGAATTTATCGTTACCGCCCAAAAGGACGAACGGTTCAGGGCTATCTTAAATTCAGCGGAACTAAATTTAGCCGATGGCATAGGCATACTTTGGGCGGCCACATATTTAAATGCAAAAATCAAAAATCAAAAATTAAAATTAGAAAAAATTAAACTTTTTTTAAAAACCGCCTATTGGACGGCCTTCGAGCAAGAAAAAATCCGAGATGTAATTCCGGAGCGCCTGCCCGGCGCCGATATTATTTGGGACGTATGCCAGATTGCCGAACAAACAGGCAATTCAATTTTTCTGCTTGGCGGCCACGGCCCGGTGGATGAAATACTTAAAAATAAGTTCCCGGCCCTAAAAATCGCTGGCCGGTATGAAGGCAACCCAAATGAGCCTGAACTAGCCGAAAGAATTAAAAAGACGAATACTGATATTTTGCTTGTCGCCTTCGGGCCAATTAAGCAAGAATACTGGCTCATGCATAATAGAAGCGATTTAAATGTAAAAATCGCCGTGGGCCTGGGAGGAACCTTTGATTATTTAGTCGGTAATAAAAAAAGAGCAGGGGATACTTGGCAAAAATACGGGCTTGAATGGCTACACCGCCTACTAACCCAGCCCTGGCGAATACGGCGAATGTGGAACGCGATTATCGTTTTTTCCTGGTTGGTGGTTCGACAAAAAATGAATTAAAAAGCAATTACCGCCGACCAATGATCGACGGTAAAGGCCACACGGCCGGGTTGATGCGTCAGGTGGTGGCGACTACTGCCCGATCGGGGCGATTGTCATGCACGAGAGCATTCAGGCGCGCTTTCTCTGCCCTGAAGAACTCCCAGCAGTCAGCACAGTTACCGACATGCGCTTCAGCCGCTTGGCGGAGACCCGCAAATAGCGTCGGGCTGATGCTGGCGTTCATAATGACGTTGCGAACGTGGAGACAACCTGCCGCTTCTGCCATACTTCCTCCGATGTGTTGCGGGCAAAAATAAAGCACGCTAGGCGTGCCGCGGATGGTTCTTTATTTGTCGAAACAAGACCATATTAGATATAATTTAACTTATCATGTTTAAAACGTCAAGAAAATCCGTAAAAACAAGGTTTGCCCCGTCGCCAACGGGTTTTTTGCACCTCGGCGGCTTGCGAACCGCGCTCTATGCCTATGTCTTTGCCAAACAGCACAAAGGCGAGTTCTTACTTCGCATAGAAGATACTGACCGGGCGCGATACGTGGCCGAGGCTGAAAAGAATATAAACGAGACCTTACAAACCTTTAATTTAGTGCCCGACCAGGAACCGGTGCGACAATCCGACAGAATTGACGTTTATAAAAAATACGCCAATGAGCTTTTAGCTAAAAATTTAGCCTACGAAGATACAGGGGCCATCCGCTTTCGAATGCCAAAAACCGGCACAACAAAGTTTAGCGACACTATCCGCGGCGAAATAGAAATAGAAAATAAAGACCAGGAAGATTTCGTCATTTTAAAGTCTGACGGCTACCCGACATACAATCTTGCCCACTTGATAGACGATTATGAAATGGGCATTACGCACGTCATTCGAGGCGAGGAGTTTATACCGTCTATGCCCAAGTATATCGCTCTTCATGAAGCGCTTGGTTGGCAGATCCCCGAATACGCTCATTTGCCATTGCTTTTGAACAAAAATCGCAGCAAACTATCGAAAAGGGAAGGCGACGTGGCGGTGGAAGATTACTTGAAAAAAGGTTATTTAAAAGAAGCAATATTGAACTTTGTGGCCCTTTTGGGCTGGCACCCGAGCCAATCAGAAAAAGAAATTTATACGCTTCAAGAATTAATTCTAGAATTCAAGCTGGAGGACGTGCAAAAAGCCGGCGCAATTTTTGCCCTAGACAAGCTAAATTGGTTTCAGAAAGTTTGGATAACTAAACTAAGCGATGAATCGAAAAATATAGCGAATCATCCGTTTTATCAAATAGTCAAGAGACACCTGCCCGAGGCTTCGGACAATTTTTTGGCCAGGCTGTGGCCACATTTAACCGAACGCCTGACTGCTCCCGAAAATTACGAAAAAGATTTGGATGAATTTAGCTTCTTTGTTAAGAAGCCGGATTTTGAAGCAAAATTGTTGGTTTGGAAAAAATCGGACAAAGAAACGACCGGTGAAGTTTTGACAAAATTATTGGAATTTCTAAAACAACTACCCGATTATTTATGGGACAAGGAGGAACTCGAGAATAATGTCAAAAATTTTATTTCTGAAAATAATTGGGACAACGGCACCGTGCTTTGGCCGCTGCGCGTGGCACTTACCGGACGCGAAAAATCCATGGGTCCGTTTGAAATAATGGACATTTTAAATCAGACCGAGAATAGGGGAGTCGTTTTTGAAAGAATCGAAAAAGCCATAAGCATACTCACCCGGTAACTTTTCTGTCAGATATTATTTTACAATACGATGGGTATTGTGCTATAATATATAGACTATGTTCGAGGCTACAAGGGTGAAAATAAGAAACAAAAAAACTAAATTGAGGCAAACCATTTTAAAATCGGCCTTAGTCGTTTTTTTGTCATTAGCCCTTGCTTTGGCAAACAATATACCTCTGCCGGATGCCGGTGCGGCCACAATTGAACAAGAACTTCAGGCCAAACAGCAACGGTTAAAAGAACTTGAAAACCAAATTAGTCAAACCACCAAAGATATAAACTCATTGGTTAAACAGCAGAATACCTTACAGAACTCAATTAAAATTTTTACGGCGCAGATAAGCCAGGTTACCACCCAGATTGTCGTTACGGAAACTAAAATCGAAATCGCGGGCGATAAAATCACCGAGCTTAACGGGCAAATTCGCATCAAAGAAAATGAGGTGGAAAGAGTCAAACAAAACCTGGCCAACCTGATACGGGAACTCTACCAGATGGATAGGTCAGACTCAACCATTATGGCCTTAATGAATAACGACAACCTTTCAGATTTCATTAACGCGGTTTCCCAAATAGAAAACGTACATGGCCGAAGCTATGAACTGCTCCAGGATATTAAGGAGCTAAAAGTACAGCTTGAAGACAACCGCGCGGAGGTGCAGGAGCAAAAAAAAGAGCTTGAGCAGTTTGAAATCGCCCTTACGGACCAGAAAAATCTGCTTGATAACCAAGTAAAGGCAAAGAATGATTTATTGGTTAAAACCAAAAATCAGGAAAGTATCTACCAGGCATTGCTGGCGCAAAACAAGAACGAAGAGGATAAAATACAGCAGGAAATTCAAGATTTAGAGAATAAAATCCGGGTACAGCTTGGTGAGCGTACTTCACCGGGCAAAAAAGGTTTATTTAAAATTTGGCCGATGAACGGCACCTTGACCCAAGGCTACGGCAACACAGGTTTCCGTTCGCTTGGCTATTCGTTCCATAACGGTTTAGACATTGCCGCCGCAGCCGGCACGCCAATTTATAACGTTTACGACGGCACGGTTAACGGCACAGGTTCAAGCGATAAGGCTTACGGCAACTGGGCCACGGTCAGGTATGAATTGCCAAACGGCCGCTGCGTGGTAGCCCTTTATGCCCATATGCTTAAGCGGAGCGTAAGCGACGGCCAAAGCCTGAAGGGCGGAGCGGTGATCGGTACCGAGGGCAACACCGGCAATACCACACGTTTGCTTTACGGACCGCATCGCGGTTTTCACCTGCATTTTACCGTATTTGACTGTGAAGGATTCCAAATTGTAAAAAGCGTAAACGGAAACTACATGGTGCCAGTTGGGTATACCTATAACCCCAACGATTTCCTGTAAACCCCTCCCCGCGGCAAGACCGCGGGGCATTCGCGCGAGGCGTTGTAAATTTTATAGTACCTTGCAAAAACATAATAAGTGCGCCCCGTCATCAGGGCGCACTCATTCTTTATGCGTTCAGAAGCCTCCTTCAACCCAAGTAAAACTACTACTCGAATTTTACGCCCTTCTCCCCGGAGCAAATGCGGCGGATAAGCGCCGCAAAAACGAGGCAGTTGCACTGCACGATCGAGAAGTTCAGCAGGCCTGGCACTCACTTCGAGGTAAAACCCGATCAGCCTGTTCAAGGCCGAAAGCAGCTCATCGCCGGCAATGTCCCGAGCAGCCTCTGCTGGCCGTTCCTCGCCCGACCTGGCCTCCCCAAGCAGTTCAGGGGGCTCTGGATTATGCGGGTGCATGGGCCCGCGGGGTCGAGTGGCTGTTATGGCCGGCCGCCATGACTTTTGCTCAGGGGTCAGCAGGCCATTGAAGCGGAAGACCCGCAAAATGAATGACTTCAAGGACCCCGTAAACTCCTCACCAAACACCTGACTCGCTTCAACATACAGCGCGCGTCGGTCCACCGGCGGGCTTCCTGACTCGAGACGCTCCTTGACCCACCTGCGCAGCCTCTCATCTCCCGTCTGTGCGTCTGTCGTCTGTTGTCTGTCGGCCCTAGGGGCTTGTCGCGGAGCCGGAGCAGGATGCCACTTGCGCTGCTCGGATGTGAGTAAATCGTTACCCGCGAATGCCCGATAGACGAACGAAGGGAAGCTGCCTACGGAATCAGTACCGTAAACATGCAGGGCTTCCGCGTAAAGATCCTTGCGACTCGCGGGTGGATCAGCTGATTCCAGTCGGTTTTTGACCCAAAGCTGCAAGAGGCTGACCTCGGCGGTCCGCCACGTAGTTTGTATTGAACCGACCCATGCCCTCTGTTCAGGCGTGAGTAGCTCATTATGAACGAAACAGTACTGGCTGAAGGACGCAAAGTTCGCCGCATATTCCGGGAACTTAGCTTGCGCCTCGATGTACAGCGCCCTTCGGTTCGCCGGCGGTATATCTGACTCGAGACGCTCCTTGACCCATGGCCTTAGCTCGCCCCTTGAGCCGGACAGATCGATGTCTCGGGACACGACAGGCGTCACAGCCTGCCGCGTTTCTGCGGGTTCTGGACATTCACGCGGGACGTCTTCTGATACAGGGGCGATATGTGCCTCGCTCGGCCGTGCATCGGCAGCATTGCCATTCTGCGACTGTAATACCGAACCCGCAATAAACTCCTGCATGGCCTGAAGGACAGCTGGCGAAGAATGACCATGGAGGTTGAGGCCGCGCGCACCGGCCAAATACAGCATAGGCCCGTAGTGGCTATCCCAAGCCTGCCAAGCCCTGGAACGCGTCCTTTGAGGGGATTCCCCCCGATGATCGTCAGCATGGCGCTGGAGTTCGAGAAACTCCACGAGGAACTCAAGCGGGACCATGTCATCGCCAGATTCTCGGCTAGCAATACTTCTCACGGCCGCCAAAAGATCGCGGATTTCCTTACTGATGAGGTGGACTTCAACGGTCAGACCTTGCGGATTTCCAGCTCGGCCGCCAAACCGCACCATATGGCTGATGCGGCCATCCGGCAAATCGCCCAGAGCTTCGCCGACGCTATCGTCTGCGGGGCCCACCGTTTCGCGCGGAATGACGATTACCCCCGAATGGCTAGCATTTGGCTTGACTACCCACACTGAGAATTTGCCCTCATCGAGCGAAAAGGCCTTGTATTTCCGAGGAAAAATGCTGCCATGCTGAATGACCAAGCCGCCTGTCTCGAGAGCCAGCCAGTCCAGACAGCCAGGCAGGCCCAGGTGAGGGAAACGATCCTGCAGCTTCTCTACGTATAGCCGCAAATCGCAGTTGAACACCGCGGCCAAATAAGCCGCGACTCCTTGTTTGTAATTGCTCTGCTTCATTTGGCACCTCAACTTATGGGGGAAAAGTAGGGATATTCAATTGGAAAGGAACTGCTTGCAGGTAGTATATCCAAACCTTCTGGAATGAGAAAGAGAAGTTCAATATAACGATAATGCAGGACCCAAGGCGGTTTTTAGTTTGACATTTTTTTTATTAATATGTATAATGAATTTCTACCCAACGGCAAGGAGGCCGAATGGAAGAACGCAACATCGCCAGTTTCGACACTTACGCGAAGGTGATCAATGCCGACGGCAGCCTTCGTGTCGCGACCAAGCGCCATCTGATCCGCCGGGCCAGGACGATCGCCCAAGCCAGCGGCGGCACCCTCACATCAGTGCAAATGCTGCGGGTCTGCGGGGACACCGAGGAGGGACGTGAGCGTGTCACCCAGGTCTTGGCTCAGGCTGTTCTGAATGAGGCCGGGAGCCACACCATGGCCGAGGATTTCACCGGTTACGGGACGCTGGTCGGAAGCACGAGGTCGAGACAGAAAACCGGCCACCGTCAGCGACGGAACATGGGCGCGTAGCCCTAACAGGCGAGTGCGGCTGACCGCTAAACGCGGGACAGAGCGCGCGTCTGCATGAAAACGACCCGGTTGAACACCACGCCGGGTCGTTTCGTATTTCTTTTCTCGTTCAGCAGGGGAATATGCGACGATTGAATTTACACTTGTCATCTACTCACCCTAAACACTTTATTCACTACCCTTCCTAACTTATCCACTATCTTCGCGATATCCGCTTATTTTTTGCTCTAAAAAATATGTTTATTAACTTTTCATATCGCGTCCGCCATGAAATTTTTCATGAACATCGCGCAGGCGCTTGTTGGTAATATGGGTATAGACTTGTGTAGTAGCCACGTTCTTGTGTCCCAATAATTCCTGTATGCTCCGCAAATCAGCGCCATGGGCGAGTAAATCAGTGGCATAAGAATGGCGGAAAGTATGAGGCGTCACTTTTTTAGAAAGCCCGGCCAGCCTGGCGCATTTGGATACCATAACCTGAATTGAGCGGGCGGATAATCTGTTCTCGTCATCTTTTGATTTTAAGCTAATAAACAAAGCTTTGGCCAAACTATAATGGCGCGCCGCTAAATATCGACGAAGCCATTGGGCCGCCCGGGGCGAGATAAAAATCGTTCGTACTTGTCTGCCCTTGCCAACAATGGAAAGCTCGTAAGTTTTATCGGTTTTTTTGTCGCTCAACATTGACATCTGATCAACATTTAATGACACCAGTTCCGAAATACGCAAGCCTGACGAAAAAAATAATTCCAAAATGGCGCGATCCCGCAATCCTTTAAATGTATCAGTATCAAAGATGCTTAACATTTTTTCCACATCACTGGCTTCCAAAAAAGAAATATTATCGTCAGACTTTTGTTTAGCCAACTTTACCTTGGAAGAGGGAAGTGAGTCTATATCCCTGTCCGCAAAGTAATTCAGTAAGGCGCGCAAGGCTATCAAGTAGTAGTTTTGTGATTTTTTACTTAAAAAGCCACCTTTGGGATTTTGATACTTGCGCGCAATATATAAGCGATAGTCCCAAAGATGCTTAGTGGTAAATTCATGCGGAAATAATTTTTCCTGACCCACGATTTTTAACCAGCCCGTAAAAAGGCGAAGGTACTGATTATAGTTTCTCTGCGTATTATTAGACAAACCTTTCTCAACTTCACAGTAATCAAGAAAGGGGAGAATATGCTCTGAAATAGGAATACCGTTCTTCATATCACTAGTTTACATGGATTAGTAGCTTCGCACAATATATGTAAAACGAATGAATGTGGATATCCTGATATCTCTGGCCAGCCAATAAATCACTCCGGTCTAAATACTTTCCATGCCGTCGGTCCAAACTACAATGTAGCTGCAGCAATGACGAATCATGGGCTGTATATATACAAAGGGTACGGAAATGACCTCAAGATATACCTCTTAAACAAGAATACAAATCAGATAAGCATTTGCTATTACTTATGTTTGCGCATCTCCTTCTACAAACCGTAGAACCGGGCGCGGTCAAGTGAATTAAAAGACGTAAATAAATTTAAAGAAGCGCCAAAAACAATAAGCGGGTAATTACATTATTTTAATATAAAAGGAGAGTGTGAGAACGCAGCAAACTTTGTACGACAATAATGCACAAGGCAAAGAATAGAATTAAAGGCTTGGTGTAGGAAAAGAGCTCTTCTCCGAGGTCTTCTCTGGCAATCCCCATTTGACAATTATCCACAGTTGTGATTTTTGGTTTCAGGGATGTTTCCGTTGGTGCCGCTATTTATCCGCCGCGTAATTTATTAATTTCATTTTTTACTATTGATGCCGCCTCTGCTACTTCCCTATCCTCCGTATCAATACCCAAACTCAAACGCAAAGATCCTGAATATTTTTTTATATCAATGCCAAGCGCTTCTAAAACTGGCGAAACCTTAACGGCGCCGGTGCTGCAAGCGCTTCCCGGCGACGAAGCAAGGCCAGCCCTGTCTAAAGCGATATTTAGTATCTGTGGGTCTATCCCTTCGAACGAAAAATGAGCAATATGTGGAACGGACGATGATGATTGACTGTTTAGAATGACGCCAGGAACGCTGGCTTGTATTTTTTTGAGCAAATCGTTGCGCAGTTTCCTAACTTTTTCTCTAGGCCAATCTTTGGACAGTTTAAGAGCCTTGGCCAGCCCAGCGATAAGAATTGTGCTTTCAGTACCCGCCCGTTTCCCCCATTCTTGAAAACCCACGAACTGCGGACTCAAATTAGCTCTGGAATTTACGTATAAAAAACCAACGCCTTTCGGCCCATAAAGCTTATAACCACTGCCTGTAATTAAGTCGGCATTAAGCTCGCCGACATTAACATCAAGCCATCCCAGACCTTGGGCGGCGTCTGTATGAAACAGTGTTTTTGGATTCTTGGCTTTAACCACTCCTGCCAGCTCGGCAATATTTTGCACCGTGCCGGTCTCATGATTAGCATAAATAATAGAAACCAGGGCTGTATTTTCTTTTATCGAATTTTCCAGACTAGCAACATTTACCAGCCCGTCTTTACCGACCTCTACCCAACTCACCTCAAGGCCCATACTTTCTAAAAACCTAGCTTGCTCGTAAATACTGGGATGTTCTATCTTCGATATAACCAAATGGGGCTTCTGACCCTTAATACGAAGGTATTCAAGCACTCCGCGCAAGGCCAAAAAATTAGATTCAGTGGCGCCACTAGTGAAAATTATTTCGTCGGTATTGGCGCCTATCGATTGTGCAATTGATAAACGGGCATTATCGATGATTGCCCGAGCCGCTCTCCCCTCTTTGTGTAGTGAGGAAGCGTTGGCCCAAAATTTTTCCGCGCGCATCATTTCTTTTTTTACTTCCGGATGAAGGGGCGCGGCCGCGGCATAATCTAAATAAATCCGTTCGTTCATAGTGGGGTCAGTTTAATTCGCACTCCAATTTAAGAGCATTTAAATCTTCGTGCGTGATGACGAGATTGCCGGTTTCCTGCTCTTTCATAAGATAGTACATGACGGATTTTGGATTTTCAACATGCTCCAAGTTCAGGGCATGGCCGAACTCGTGGGCCAGGACCAACCTTAAATCCGACAACTCTTCAAACTGGTAAATGTTAATTTCCTGACCATCATACTGTCCCTGGTCAAAAATGCGCGCCACATTGAATTTTTGATTGTAGGTGGACACAGTCAAATTGTGCCTTTCCACCAATTCATTCAGTCGGTCTGCCAAAGCCCTAAGTTTATTAGCCATTATCGCAAGTTCTATTTGCTCATCCCTCAAGCGATTGTAATCCTCGCGTGGCGCCCCTCCCCTACTATTCCAATACCCAACCTCTGCTTCATGGCGCAACAGCCTCGCTTCGTATTGGTCATTCAGAGTGGTGTACTCAAGCTCCAGGGCGCTGTAAGAAGAGTCGCTGACAGTTATCTTTTCGCGGAGCTTTTTTTCTTCCACAGTACGCTGTTGACGCTCGTCATAAATTAAATTTATTTTAAAAGCTGCCTGAGGGTCATAGCTAAAAAGCTGACGCGCGATCGGTTCTTCCCAAACTTCTTCCGTTTCCAACAGCAGTCCTTTAAATTTGTCCAAACTTACGCCAAAGCGCTCGTCAAACTCGCCGATTGAATAATAAAGCGGCTCGTCGCAGCGAGTTTTTTGGAATTGCATAAGGCTAGCCGTGGCCGCCAAAGCTATAACCAGAATTATCAGGATGGGTTTGATAAATCGAAACATACTTACAATACCTCGCGCGAATGCCCCGCGGTCTTGCCGTGGGGAGGGGTTCACCTTGAACTTTTCCGAAAACCGGCGGCTTGGGCTTCAGCCTCGGTGTTAAAGCACATTTCCGGGTCGGTGCGGTCATAAAATGAGCCGCCGGGAAGGTGATAAATCCTGCTCGATGAAGAAATATTACCTTTTATTCTGCAGACAACGCCGTTTTCCAGAATATTTTCGCCAAGCACGGCCTGTGATTGAATATCACCCCGCAAAATGGTAGAATGAATGGGTGATTTTTCAATATTTATAAGGGGTTGAACGCCTGCTCTGCCGCCAATTTTGCCCGTAAAAAAGCCAAGCAAAAATACGCAAGTAAACGTCGCAGACAGTAAGATTATCTTTTCATTCCGTTTTATAAATTCTTTCAAACTATTCATAAGAGGGATCATGCTCTAATTATAGTATGCTTTACTACACTTCTCAATCAGAGTCGGCACGCGCCGGGGACGCCAGCGAAGAGGAAGCAAGCCAGCCGACACCACTTGTAGCAAATATCCCCGAGGGCGCGAATTCCGATTCGAGAACTCTTTACGCCTTCATCCTAGGTCGCGTCTATACCCTGTCTTTAGCTGAAGTAATCCAAGTACTCGGCACGCTGGCTGTGGATTTCCGCGTCAAAACCGTTGCTCCGGAAATTGCTCTAATAGAAACAACGGAAAAATTAAAAATTGGCGCCCTTCAGGACAGGCTTGGCGGCACCATAAAAATTGTTGAGATAATAGACACCCTCAATCGCCGTCAAAAAGACTGGCCGAGCGATCTTTTAAAAGATTATTTAGACTTCAATATTCTGCGCGACAAGTATCTGGCACAAGGCTCGACCGGCAAGACGCAGATCGGAGTTTCAATATATATTATGGACCCGGAAATCCGGATCCCCTTCTCCGAACCGAAACGCGTAGCGACTCTTCTAAAAAAATATCTGCAGTCGCACGAAATTTCGGTGCGTTTTGTAATGCCCGAACCGCCGTCAACCAATCTGCCCAGCGTAGTTGTAACGAATAACAACCTTCTCGAAAAAGGAGCAGAATTCGTTATCTTGCTCGGCAAACAAAACCTTTCCATCGGTAAAACTTTGAGCGTGCAGGACTTCGAGGATTACGGACGGCGCGATTACCAACGCCCGTTTCGGGACTTAAAAATGGGCATGCTTCCGCCCAAGGTTGCCCAAATAATGATAAACATGGCGAACCTAAAGAAGGGTGAACATATGCTCGACCCTTTCTGCGGTGGAGGAACTATTCTACAAGAAGCCCTACTAATGGATATTAATGCCGTTGGCTCCGACATTGATGTAAACGCTATCCGCGGAGCAGAAAGCAACTTGGCCTGGTTTAGAAACAGATATAACATCCCTTTCGGCCGGTACCAAATTCTGAAGCTCGATGCCGCTTCCGAGCTGACGCGCGAGTTTAAGCCTGATAATTTTGACGCCATAGTCACCGAGGGCTGGCTTGGCCCGCTTTACGGATCATTCCCCAAGGAATCCGAAATAAAGAAAAACTTCAAGGATATTTTAGAGGTTTACCTAAAAGCCTTTGGCCAGTTTAGCCAAGTGCTTAAAAAAAACGGCACGGTTGTTATCTCTCTTCCGGCTTACCGACAAGAAAAGGATAGGTATGTTTTTATGCCCACTCTTGACTTTATCGAAAAATTGGGTTATATTAGACAGGATCCAATACCGTTAGAGACCCTTGAAAAATATAAGTTTTTAAAGGTTACAGACCGCAAAACCATTATCTACGATCGCAAAGATCAGGTAGTGGCCCGGGAGATTGTGATAATTAAACTTCAATAATCAAACCTCAAGCCCCAAATAAACCTCAACCCTCAAATTTCAAATAGCTTTTCCCGATTTTGAAGTTTGGATGTTGAAGTTTGAAGCGTTAGCGACTTATGGCCCACAAAAAAGCCGGCGGCAGTACCCAATACGGCCGCGACAGTAATCCAAAATATTTAGGAGTCAAAAAATTCGGCGGTGAAAAAGTCGGCGTAGGCGACATTATTATCCGCCAGCGCGGCTCCAAATTCCGCGCCGGAAAAAACGTCTCCTCCGGAAAAGACGACACGCTTTTTGCGATGGCCGCCGGAGTAGTCAAATTCTCAAAACGAAAAACTCTTAAATTCACCGGTGCTCTTAGCCGGGTACGAATCGTCAGCGTTCTGCCTAAAAGCTAACGTCTTGATATAACAAAAAACCGCCTCCCTGCACTTCGTAGCCGAGTCAGACTCGGCGCAGTAGTGGCGGTTTTTTTGTTTTAAACAATCTCTATTTTAACTTTAAGTGTTGGTCTTAAACCCGGTCCGAGATTTAGCCCCACCAGATGTTCGCCCGCTTTTTTTAAGGCATGCGGCAACTCCACCTGCTTGGCCGAAACTTCCAGCTGCGTTTTCTCTTTTAAGGCCTGGGCGATATCGTGGGCGCTGATACTGCCGAAAATTGTCCCTGACTTATCGCCCTTTCTGGCAAACGACAAAGTTATATCTTTCAGTTTGCCGCCTAATTTTTTAAACTGCTGTTCATGTTTATCTCTTTCGGACAGGCGTCTTTTCTCGGCTTGCTCAATCTCATTTAGGCGGCTGGCTGTGGCCTGCTCGGCTAAACCTTTCGGAAAAAGAAAATTCCGGGCATATCCCTCGGAAACATCTTTAACGTCATTCTTTCTGCCAATACTCTTGATATCTTTGGTCAATATTACCTTCATACGATTGCAATTGAAAATTCACGAATTCTACTCGTGCAGGTATTTCCTTACGGCAAAGGTACTGCTCAATACTCCAAGAACCAAACCCAAGAACAACTGAACCGCCACTAACTGCCAAAGAAGTCCGGAATTAACTGAAGTGAGGTTAAGGCTAATGCCAAGATAGTCGTTCATCTTCGGCACAAATGAGGAAAGAAGCGGAAGCAAAACAGCCATAGTAATAAGTACGGCGACCAAACCGTAAATAATGCCTTCGATAATAAAAGGCCAGCGAATATAGGCGTTAGTCGCGCCCACAAGCCGCATTATTTCTATCTCCTCGCGGCGATTATAAATCGTGAGCCTGATGGTATTGTACATTACCAAAACCGACACGAGAGCAAAAAGAATGGCAAGCACCGTTCCGCCGCGAGCGAGCCCGCTGGTTAGCTTGCCAAGTGTCTCTATTGCCCGGCGGTTATCCTCAAAATTAATTTCATGGACTGCCGGTGCGGCCTCGGCCTTCAGAGTGTTTGATATGCTTTCGTATTTGCTTATATCAGTCGCTTTGATAACCAAGGAAGGAAATAAAGGATTCTCGTCTAACTCTTTTATGGCCTCAATTATGCCTATATCATCCTTATGGCGCTTTTGGAATTCCAAATAGGCCTCGTCAGCGCTTATATAGCGCGTACTGGCCACATCAGGCAGTTGCTTAACCCTTTCTTCGTAATTTCTTATTACTGACTCTTCCGTGCCGAGCTCAAAATCAACAGAAATGTCCACCTTATCCTTAATGCTGTCAAGCGACAAATTCGTTAAAAAACTCAAAACTAATAAAATGCTTATGACCGACAAAGTTACGGTCATTACGGCAATGGCTGCGGCCGAAAGCCAAACATGTCGCCAAAAATTTTGCCAGCCGTTTTTTATCACTCTTAGTAAGGTAATCTTGCCCATAATATTGCTTGCCTAGCGCCTGTCCTGCCTGCCGGCAGTCGTGAGGCGGAAAAATTTAAAAAAATTATAATCGATACCTGCCGTGCTGCTCGTCTGAAGCAACGCGTCCATGCTCGAGCGTGACCACGCGTTTTTTAATTGAATTCACCAATTCCCTGGCGTGCGTGGCCAAGACCACGGTCGTGCCGTAATGATTGATTTTAAGAAGGAGTTGAACAATTTCCCAGGCATTTATGGAATCGAGGTTGCCGGTAGGTTCATCGGCCAAAAGCAATATGGGTTTATGAGCCAGGGCCCGGGCAATGGCCACCCTTTGCTTTTCACCTCCCGACAGTTCAGCCGGAAAAGAATCAAGCCTGCCCTCCATACCGACAAGCTCTAAAATTTTTGGGACCTCGTGCTCTATTTTACTCGCTTCATACCCGCCCACTTCCATGGCAAAGGCCACATTTTCAAAAACAGTCTTCTTCGGCAAAAGCTTGATGTCTTGATAAACTACGCCTATCTTTCGCCGAAGGAAGGGCAGATCCTCATTAGTCAAATCTTTAATGCTCAGCTTCTCGATAAAAACATCACCTTCATCCGGTTTGTCCTGACCGGTCATTAATCGAAGCATTGACGACTTACCGGCGCCCGATTGGCCGACGATGGAAATAAACTCGCCGGGCGCAACCTCAAAATCCACCTCATTCAGGGCGCGTATATCGGGCGGATAAATTTTACTCACTTTGTGAAATTTCAGCATATTGTGAGGGACAACCTTACGGCCTATCGGCCTACGTTTTCCCTTCCCAACTCCGCTACGTTCCGTTCCCTCCCTTTCGATAAGGATTGCTCGCACCGGCTAAGCCGGATGCTCGCAAGTGAAACATTTAAGCGAACTAAGGGGTCAGTTTGTTACTTTGTAAATTCTTTTCTATAAAAGTATCCAAATCGCCGTCTAAAACTTTTTCCACGTCGCTGGTTTCATAATCGGTACGGTGATCTTTGACTAGTTTGTAGGGGTGAAGCACGTATGATCTAATCTGGTTTCCCCACTCCGGAGAATGGAATTCGCCGCGGATAGCCTTTTTTTCTTTCTGATGTTCCTCTTCTTGGCGCTTGGCCAACCTCGCTCGAAGGACTTCCATGGCCTTTTCCTTATTCTGATGCTGTGAGCGCTCGTTTTGAATGGACACTGTAATATTGGTCGGAATGTGCGTTATTCTAATGGCCGAATAAGTGGTATTAACGCTCTGTCCGCCGTGCCCGCTTGAAGTGTTGGCCTCGATATTCAAGTCTTTTTCGTCTATTTCCAGCTCTTTTTGCGGAATCTCGGGCAGGACCTCGACTAAGGCAAAAGAAGTTTCTCGGGTGTGCGACGGGTTGTAAGGGCTTAAACGTACTAGGCGGTGCACGCCAGCCTCGTTTTTAAGAAATCCGTAGGCTTTTTCTCCTTTAACTTCAAGCACTGCGCTTTTAATTCCGGCTTCGCCACCTTCAGATTTGGAAATTAAATCCGTATCCCAGCCCTTCGATTCTGTAAAACGCAGGTACATGCGCAAAAGCATTTCCGCAAAATCCTGCGCATCGGTGCCACCGGCGCCCGCGTGTATGGCCAGCACGGCGTTATAATTATCATATTGACCTGTAAAGAGCGTTCTTAACTCCAGTTCGTTAAATGATTCTTCAAGCTCTGCTATATGCCTTGATAAATCCTGCTCCAGTTTTTCGTCATTTTCTGATAACTTCAACAGATCATCCGCGTCGGCGAATTCTTTGTCTAACTTCTGCCAAAACTCTATTTCCTTTTTTAGATTATCGGCAAGTTTTGCCTTTTTGCCCGCCTCATCCTGATTCACCCAAAAAATTGGGTTACTCATCTGGTCCTCTATTTCAAGCAGTTTTTGTTTGCTCTGGGCAAGTTCAAAAATGCCCCCTTAGAGCCTCGGCTCTATCGCGAAGTTCATTTAGCCTCGCTTTTATTTCTGATACATCCGACATTTACCCGCTTAAATTTCCTTAACTCGTTACTAAATATAAGTATCTTCCGCCTGTGCGTAACCATTCCATAATTTTTTTGATTCTCTGGAATTTTTGGCGGGTTATTTGTATTATACCACACCCAGCATATCAGCCCAAATATTCTTGGAATTCAATTCGACAAAAAACTTTCTTGCAAATTCGCCTACTGTATTCTCAGTTTTCATTCTTATTTTTTAATCCAAAAATAAACAGGAGAATTATTTGGGATGTATTGCTGGGCACATTTTAATAGCCAGTACTGCCAAACCCGCCGCGCGTAGGATTATCTAACTGCTCTGTTTCTTCCCATTCAATTCTATCTACGGGCAAACAGAAGCCTTGAGCAATCCGTTCGCCTCTTTCAACTACCACGACCTCATCGGTGAAATTATAAAAATGCATCGCTATTTCATCGTCCGGCCCGCTATAATCTCTGTCAATAATACCTAAGCCTTGCGGAATGGACAGGCCCTTGCGCTTAGGCGTGCTTGAACGCGGTACTACAATGAAAACATGGCCGGGCGGGGTAAGCACAATTAAATTTGAAGGTATTTTACCAATGCTTTTGGGCGGTATCTCCGTGCGAACCCGGGCATACAAATCCAGCGCCGCCGCGCCAGCGCTCTCATATTTTGGCAAAGGCAGTGTTTTGTCTATACGCTTAATCTTTACCAGCATTTTGCTCGCCGTATTTTTCATCTAATTTTCTCTCCTTAACGCGCTGTCTGGCCTCGCTGTCGGCGCGCGACCAATAGTAGTCGTTGTAATCCGCGAACTTCATCATTTCCGCCCGCCAAGGATATTTTTCGGAAATGGCCTTGTGCATCAACTGGCAAGCATAACGGTACTGGGGATGGCCCTGCGGCGTAGTGCGCAATTCAATCATATGCATAGCCTCCCTATCATTCATACCTAGAAACCAATGAACTAAATTGCCGTGTAAAACGGCATACTGCGCCAATTCTTGATTTTCGGTTGTTATTTTATCGAACAAAGCGTCCGATTTTTCAACACACATCTTAATCTTATCTTCAAAACCGGCAGCCACCAATTCATCAGGCATAATAAAACCCAACTTAGTGGTGAATAATTGTCTTACTTGAGTGTTCATTCTATGCCTTTGCAGGTCCTTATAAACGCCGAAATTTACGAGCGTGTCGAAATTGTACGGGTAACCGTCTTCCAGGGCGCGGCCCGGCCTATCGCGGCGGGTTTTTCGCTCGCCGACATAGGCCATGATTATTTCTTGTCGGTCTGCCTCCGTCATACCCTCAACCTTTTCTCGAATTTGCTTCATGGAAAGGCTGGCAAAAGGATAAAGCATGGCGGCAAGGGTCGAGACATCGCGGTCAACAGGCTCAAGCAGATGGACCTCAAGCTTGCCTTTTGGCGCAGGCAGTTCGGCCTGGCCGAATAATTTTTCCGCCAAAGCAAACATATTTCGGCGGTTCTCGGCCGAGTACTCACTCCGGCGAGCGCGGCGCACATACTGCGGAATAATTTGTGAAGCCGCAGCCATGGTCTTTTCGGCGATCTTTTGCAGTTCCGGATTATCGGTACTTAGCAAATAACTGATTAAGCCCTGGTAAAATCGGCCGTTGCCGAACATGCCCACATTGGTCAGCGTGCCGACCGGCAGAATGGCCCGCAAAGTATCACAGGCCTTGGTACGCAAATCAATGTTATAGGTTACGCGGAAAGCTTTTTGATCCTTTTCTTCTTTTAGATCACTGTATTTTTCTTTTTGACCATCGCCGTTAATATCGTATTCTGCTTCAGCCATCGGCTTCAGTTTTTCAAAATACTCTTTCATCGGTTCAACCAAGGAAGCGTAGGTTTCGAAAATAAAATCCATGGTAGCAACGTACTCCCTGCCAAAAGAGGCCTTGACCAGACAATCGTCGCGCAGATAGCGATAATGGCCGGCCTCCGTCTTTTGGTCGTAAAAAACGTAGCGAGTAGATTGCTCAATGGGCGAACCGCCGATGCGGCGGTCCTCAATTTCCTTGGCGGCAAGCATGGTTATATTTTCAAAAGAAATATGCGCGCCTTCGAGCTCACCCACACTATCGTCGCCGTAGGCCACCAAGATGCGTTCGATGAGTTGATCGGCGTGTTTTGGGTCAATCGTCCCTTCTTTGATAAATTCCTTAAGCAGAACTTCGCGGAAGCCGCCCTTCGCGCGCGAATAGCGGGCATAGGCCGCGCCAGTCATGCCTTCCATGCCTTTTACGGCAAAAATATCATCTTCGGCAGAAGTTACATAGTTTTCTAAAAGTTTTTTTTCTTCATCTGTAAACATACCGGGTCAGTAGAGCTTCAATAATCTTATAGTTTTACTGTTTTCAACAGATTATCGAGGTTTGTTAATTATTCTTTAATATTGCCGAGTAATTTACTGTTTAAATAAGATTTGGGAAAACAGATTGAAGCTTCACTACCCGGCATCGCTTCCACAGTTTAACATGCCTATAAAAACAAAAAAACCCCACATTTAGGGTTATTGGAAATGGCCCAACCGGAATTCGGCTGGGCCATTTTCTTACGGGGCGTTGCGGGCTAGCGAGCGAAAGTAGGGTCGTATTTCCGCCTGATCCACTCGCTACGCATGGCAGCTGCTTGCTGGCGATTTCTCACCAGCTCGTCAAAAGCACGCTGCATATTCGCACAAATACCTGCTGACCTCGGTACTGACCGAGGAGGCGAGGAAATCTGTGTTTGCCTGCGGGCTGGACCGCTGGCTACGACACGGGTCGGTTGAACCAACTCCTCGTAAACCAGACCCGATACTTCCCGTCGTACCCGGGATTGCATTAACCCTCCACGTAAAATGTAACCTTGAATGTTCAGCATCGGCGCCGAACAAAACAATCTGGCGCCTCCGCCAACCATAGGTCCCCCCCAAGGGCCTATGTCACGCCCTCACCACGAGGAACGCACAAATGCACGAAGGCACCATTACTGTGTATATTATACACCTAAAAAGGGATTTTGTCAATCCCCTTTTCCACAACCTACCTGCCTGCAGGCAGCGACAAAAAAACCGCCCGGCCTGCACTTCGTAGCTACGAAGTGGCGGAGTTGTTGCGGTTTTGATCGCTGCTTAAAAAATTATGAAGTTTTTTTTACTATCTCATCAATCTGCTTATACAAATCCTCAAGGCTTCCATTATTATCAATGTTAAAGTCAGCTTTTTCCTTCAAAGGAATAATAGTTTGCTCGGTTTCTAAATTATGATCTTTGAGAAACTCCTCAAAAGTTTTGTGCTGGTCATCGGTGTTATCATCCCGTGAAATTATACGTTGATAACGAATCTTAGGATCGGCCTCAACCCACACTAAATAGAATTTAGAAGAGTTTTTAAGAAATTCGACATCTCCTTCTCGTCGTATACCATCAACAACAAAAATAGTCCTCTTACTTTTTTTTATATCTCCGGCCACGGCTTTCGAAAATATACTTTCACCAAAATTTTCTCGTAGAATTTGCGAGAGCTTAACTAGGCTCTGTCGAGTATATTCAACTGATATTCGATCTAATATATCCCTTAAAATATCTGAAAAACGAATATAGTCAGCATTGTACTTTTTGCTCACATACTTACCGATATCGCTTTTTCCCGAAGCGATTAATCCTACTAAACCTATCACTGTTTTATCCATAAAAACGGTTATTATATTCTTAACTAGGCTCCCAGGGCTTGAAAAACTTAGCTAATTTTATTCCTTGCTGAGACTGATAGTTGGATTTAAAAATTCCTGATCCATAGCTCGCGCTGGCCTTCTGCGGTAAGTATTCACACCTAAAGGTAGTTATAAGCTGCCCATGCGAAAGAAAAATAGGAACTGTACCGATATTACGAATCTCGCAAACTACGCTTGCGCCAGATATAGTACCCTCATCTCCGTAGCCAAAGCCCGGATCAAAAAATCCGGCGTAATGCGATCGTAACTCTCCATGCTCTTGACGATAAGGAACCATCTCTGCACATACTGTTGGAGGTATACGAACCTTCTCAATAGTGGCTGCTAAAATAAACTCTCCTGGTTCCAAAAATAAACTACCGGAAGAGTCCGTAGATTTTTCCCTAAAATAAATTTTCGGATCTATTTCATCTTTTATCTTCAAAGAAATGGGCTTACCGCCCCTCACTGCAACCAAATCTCTGGGGTTAGATTTTAAGTCCAGATGTAGATGCAAACCTTCGTCGGTTATAAGTGCCTCGATATCATCATTCGCCACTAAACGCTCGGTTTTATGCAACTCTTGCATTTGCTCTTTAGTTAAAAACGTTCTTTGCCCATCATAAATCCTCATTTGAGCCAACGCTTGGCCTGCAAATGCTCTAACCGGGAAACTCTGGGGAACAATAAGCATATAAAGCTTCCCACTGTACCCCGCGGGAATAACATTAAAATCATGGGAACCCCTAGCCAAAACAACGCAATGCAAATCTATACGGCCGGCTGAACTCTTCGGATTAATATAGCCCCAAACTTTTTCCGGAAACTTTACTGAGGTTTGCAATTCGACCAAATACACTCCACCGACCAAAAGAGTTGGCTCGATCACTTCGACATTAAAGTGATTCAAGGTGTAGTCCTCAATAAACTTATCCGGATCAAAACCAGCGGCTAAATTAGGCATACCAGCCACCTGCCAAACTTTTTGGCCAATAGGTAAATCAATTGAGGACGGCTGCAAAATAGCTTCACCTAAAGGCTCTACAGTTAAAGAGCCTGTTTTTATATGCTCTTTTATTTCATTATCAGATAAAACCATAAATCTATTATACCAAACTTAAAACCCGCCAAAAGTCGTCGGGTTTTAAGTTTTAGACTTGAACTTTTATGCCGGGACCCATTGTAGAATTAATCGTAACCGTAGAAACATATTGTTTTTTAACCGCGGCGGGTTTGGCCCTGACAACTGCCTGGTAAAATACCTTAAAGTTCTCGGCCAATTCCGAATTGCCAAGATCTGATTTGCCCAAGGTCGCATGAACGTTTCCGGTATCATCGTTTTTAAAATCCAGGCGGCCGGCCTTAATTTCTTTAATCGCCTTGGCAATATCCGCGGTCACTGTACCGGTTCGGGGGGAAGGCATAAGCCCTCGCGGACCCAAAATTTTGGCCACAGGGGCGAGTTTGGGCATCATGGCCGGTTCGGCCACGGCTGTATCGAAATCGGTCTTCTGCGAGCCTTGGATTTCCTTAATCAGTTCTTCCCCGCCAACCACGTCAGCTCCAGCCTTCTTGGCCTCATCTTCCTTGCCGGCCGTTACAAAAGCGATAACCCTAACTGATTTACCGGTACTGTGGGGCAAGGTAATCTGGCCGCGCACAGACTGGTCGCTCTGCTTGGCGTCTATGCTCAAATTGATATGAACTTCCACGCTGCCCTTAAACTTGGTCATGGCGGTTTTTTTGGCAAGCTCAATAGCCTCTTCGATAGAATAAGCCTTTCCCGCCTCGACTAAACTGTGGGCTTCCTTCAAACGTTTGCTGATTTTAGGCATAAGTATTTCCTGGGGTGGGAAAACTCCCGTTTTCCCCCTCCCACCTACCCCCTTTCCTCCACATCGCTCGGGCTGGCAAAGCCAGACCCTCGCTGGGGCTAAAATTGGGGCAAATGAGTGGTGATAATGAAGCAAATCTCTTTGCCTCCCACCTGGTTAGCTTGTTTAAACTTGGTTCTCTTTACGGATTACTGACCAGTGATAGGCAAAAAGCGGCATGCCGACAATGAGTTGGGCTAAGGCTTGAGCCGCCTGCCTTTCGCGGTCAGCTCGGCGCTGCTGATTTTGCCTGTCTTCTTCTTCAGCCTTGCGCGCGGCGATTTCCTCGTCGGTTAGTACGCGCTCCTCGCCCACCTTGTCAGTCGGGATTCTTTTTTCAACATAAACCGGATAAGTATCAGCATTTTTAAAGATAAAAACCTTGAGGCCCAAATCTATAAAACTGACGCTGCCGGTTATAACCAAAACCAGACCGACGGTCGCGAACAAGTAGAGATATACTTTGCGAAGTGTTAAATTAAAAGCCATATAGTCAATTTTTCAATTCACAATTTTCAATTTTCAATTAATTATTCAATTGAGAAATTAAGAAATTGTTTAGAAATTAATAATTAGAAATTCAATAGACCTAGTCTTTGATTTCTATTCCCATTGAACGAGCAGTACCGGCAATAATCTTTTCCGCCTGCTCAAGGTCGTTGGCGTTAAGATCCTGCATTTTCTTCTCGGCAATCTCGCGCAGCTGGGTTTTGGTAATTTTACCGACCTTATCTTTTAAAGGGTTGCCCGAGCCTTTAGGCACGCCGGCCGCTTTAATCAAAAGGGCGGAGGCCGGAGGGGTCTTTAAAACGAAACTAAAGGTTCGATCCTCGAAAATGGTAATTTCCGCGGGCACGACAGTATCGCCCATTTGCGCAGTCTGCTGGTTGAAAGCATCAACGAACTCCTTGATATTAATACCGTGGGGGCCAAGGGCGGTACCAACCGGCGGCGCAGGTGTGGCCTTTCCGGCCGCGATCTGCACTTTTACTATTGTCTTTACTTTCTTAGCCATACAAATAAATTTTCAATTCGCAATTTTCAATTTTCAATTAATTATTCAATTGAGAAATTAAGAAATTGTTTAGAAATTAGAAATTAATAATTAGAAATTAATAATTAGAAATTCTAGACTTTCTTCACTTGAAGGAAGTCTAGTTCCACCGGGGTCTCGCGGCCGAAAATGTTAACCATCACGCGTACCTTGCCCTTCTGCTCGTCAATTTCCGAGACTTTGCCTTCATAATCCTTGAATGGCCCGTCCACAATTCTAGTCAAATCATCCACGGCAAACTCTATCTTGAATTTCGGCTCTTCGGTGCCCATGCGCTTGGTAATGGATTTTATCTCTTCATCGGAAACCGGCGTCGGAATAGTGCCGGAACCGACAAAACCGGTGACGTTCGGCGTGTTTCGCACGACGTACCAGGAATCATCGGTAACAACCATTTCCACCAAAACATAACCGGGGAAAATTTTCTCTTCCACCGTGGAGCGCTTGCCGCTTTTGACCTTGATCTTTTTCTCCTTCGGCACCATGACATTGAAGATTTTATCTTCCATGCCCATGGATTCGATGCGCTGTCTCAAGTTAAAAGCTACCGCGTCCTCGTGGCCTGAATAGGTGGAGAGCGCGTACCATCGTTTCTCACCAGTACTAATTTGTTTAGGCATAATTTACAACTGGGGTGGGAAACTTCCGTTTCCCCCTCCCACCTACAGCGCCTTGGGGCTCCAAAGGGTTGCCGGAGGCAACAACTTCTCGCTGCAAGGTTCCGCCGAAGGCGGGTTCTTACCCCCTTCCTCTATACGCTCGGACTGGCATAGCCAGATCCTCGCTGGGATAACTGAAAGTTTATTAATCCAACAAAACTATTAAAGCGGTTATAATTATCAATATTTCTAAATAAAAAGTAAAGTGTTTGGCGTAGTCCTCAAGTAAATACCTCAACCAGTAGTCAACAAACCCCTTGGCCTCATGCACCCGCGCCTCATACTTTTTGTTGGCTAAGGCATAAACTTCTTTTTTGTTAAACGGCCAGAGCCACATTACTCCCCATTCAAGACTGTCTAAAATAAAATGTGACCAGCCACCCAGCCAGATAAGCAAACCGAACGTTTTCCAAAAAGAAGTGCCGGCAAGCAGAAATATCGCGAGGCCCGCAATCAACCACACAGCCGGCGCATGGCTTATGTATGTTCGGTGATTATTGTCGTATTCATCTACCCTAGCCAACCGGAAGCCCCGCAGGCGGTTGAAGGCGTAAAACATATCCAGGTCCGGCGCAAAACCGACCAGAGCTCCCATCAAGAGTAGTTGATTAACCTCTGCGGACGCGAAACTGTATGGTAAAAAATTTAAAAGAACTTTGCCGACCAGATAGCCTCCCGCAATATGTCCCGGCGGCAGCATTCTATAACACAAATCTTTCCAAGACCTCGCTTAGGCCATAATCTATGGCGCCGAGAATCACCGCCACAAAAAGCGAAATGGCGATAACGTAAAGCGTCATCTTAATAGTCTGCTGGCGTGAAGGCCAAATAACCTTGGTAAGCTCGTTCTTAACGTCTTTTATGAAATGGATTGGATTGGCCATAGTCTCGATTCTAATCCCAGTAGTAGTCCGCCCTGGGCGGACACTGCGGGACATATATGCTAATTGATACCAATGATACTAATGTAGTGCTAATGCCGCTAATATGGTTTCATTCGAATGTTATTCGTATCATTAGCACGCATTCGTATATTGGTATCGCGTCCCCAAGTAATCTTGGCTTTTTTAAAAGGCCTTCGCGGGCCTTCTTTTTTATACCCGGATTATAGCAGTACTTTGCCGTCTTTGCAAGCCCAAAAGCAATTTTAGCGGGGTATATTGACAAAACTATAAAAAAGGAGTATAATATAAGATAAGTGCTGTGGCGGTCACGGCACGACTCGGCCAGGAGGATTTTCTTATGAAAACTCGTTCGCGTATCGCCCTGCGCATCCAGGCGTATCTGCTCTGGTCACGGTGGGCAACACAAACACGGCGTCTGGTCGTCCGCGCCTGGCGTGGCGTTCTCGACAATCCGTTCGAGTTCGCCTACTGCGAGATCATCGCGGTCGGTGGTCTCTTCATTCTCGGGGCGCAAGGCGGCGTGACAGTATTCGATATACTCTTCGGAATACTGGCTGCGATCCTCTTGCCGCCTTTCGTTCTTATGGGACGAAACCAGCGACCGACCCTGTGAACAGCGTCAGTAGCAAAGCGGCGGTAGCCCACTTGGGTTGCCGCCGCTGTTTCATTTCTTTTTAGTTTTCTCATTAAAATAAAAACGGCTGCTTTTAAGAAAAATGTCGCGCCCTACTTCATCCTTCAGATTTCGAAGGGCAAGCAGGCCGCCTGTCCGCCGAAGCTTTGGCGTAGGCGGAAGCGAAAAGAAA
>MFES01000001.1:40409-45847 GCA_001779955.1 Candidatus Doudnabacteria bacterium RIFCSPHIGHO2_02_FULL_46_11
GTAAAAGCACTCTGTTCTGCGGATCCATGGTCGTTTCCCAAAGCTGTTCTGGGTTCATCTCGCCCAGGCCCTTATAGCGCTGGATGTTCACGCCCCTAATGTTCACCTCTTGTGAATTTCTCACCTCGCCGTCTTCAATAGCGCCCACAGCCCGCTCCGCTTCAACCAAGGCCTCGGCATCCACTCCAGTGTCCTTGCCCTTTTTGTCCGCATCTTTTTTAAGTTCGGCAATAATGCCGCTGCGCTCATCTTCAGTGTAGGCATAACGCACAACTTTCCCCACTTGTACGCGGTAAAGCGGCGGCTGGGCAATGTAAAGAAAACCGCTTCGGATGATTTCCGGGAAATAGCGATAAAATAAAGTTAAAAGCAAAGTTCTAATGTGCGCGCCGTCAACATCGGCATCGGTCATAATTGTCACCTTGTGATAACGCAGTTTAGCAATGTCAAAAGTGTCGCCCACGCCCGTACCCATGGCAATCACCAAATTCTTAATTTCGTTATTGCCAAGCATCTTATCCAACCGCGCGCGCTCAACGTTCAAAATTTTTCCTCGCAAAGGCAAGATGGCTTGAGTTCTTCGGTCGCGCCCCTGCTTGGCGCTGTTATGAACAAATACGCCCGAAGCAAGCGCAAAATTATGGGTTTCCGGAACTTCTATATCAAAGACATCAATTTTCTCCTTAAGCGGCAAGATTCGCTTTATACGGTGATTGTAGTTTCTTGCCGCCTCCTCCAACCGTGCCTCGATATTGTCAAAAAATCTTTGACAAATTGTTTCATACCTTAACAAGTTCTTATCATTGGTTTGGACGCGCAATGCTTGATACTTACCTTTATCCACCGTCCCGGTCTGCAAATAAATCTCATGCATTGCGGCCAGCGCTTTATTCAAATAAGTCCGGCCGTAGGCCAATTTTCTTTTCTCTCTGAACTGCGCTGTCCATTGCTCTTTTGTTTTTTGCCGACGCCATTTCAATAACTCCGTGTCCTGCCACTGAATTTGCGCCTTTTGACGATATTCCTCCTTAAGCCCGAGGTTATCGGCAAAAAATTGTCTCACCCTGTCAGCCTGTTTGTTCCTGTTGTTCTCATCTTGCCAGTATCGGCGCTGTTGGGCGTCTAATCTTGTCAAAACTTCTTCGCGGTATTTCTCATTTCCGTAATAAAAGGCCAGGTACTTACTAGCCATATATTTCTTGTACTCCTCGTCTTCCCACTGCTTTTTGGCCCGCTTGCTAAGCAGTGCCTTCATTTGAGGGGTACTCATCGCCTTGCTTATTTTTTCCCTAAATTCAGGGGTTTTATGAAGCCGAGCGACTTTAGCTTTAACGTCCGGACGATGCAAGGTTTTTTCCAAAATTTCGGAATGATATTTTAAATGTTCTTGCTTTGACAAACGCAACAGATTGTCGGGATTATTGTTGAGCTTATTAAAATCTAAATGGTGACGATGCTCACCGTCCTCTATTTTGTAAACGCCGTTATCCAGATTGTATCGGTCGGCCAAAAGATGGGTAAAAATCCATCGATTTAGACGGGTATCAAAAACCAGCTCATAACCTTCAATAGTTATATGCCTGCCAAGCCGAGACAATTGGCGTCGAAGGGGCATTAATGAATCGCTTTCCGCTAAATCCACGGCTTTTTTATAAGAACCGTCACGCAGCATAAATTTGTGGTCCGGTGTACAAATAATTTCTTCGTCGTTATCCAGAATCACTTTAATGACTTGTGCATCCTGTTTTGTAACCCTGGCGTTCTTTATCGGAGAAAGGCCAATTGTCCCGTCGTTTCTGATGCTATAGCAATAGTTCTGCTTTCCCTGGTCTTGTTCTTTTATCAATTCCCTAAAGCTCAAGTTCCTGCCATCGGCAAGCGCGACTTTTGTATCACCAGTAAAACAACCACCGGCGGAATCGCCTTCAACTATATAAAGTTCGCAAAGCGCCGGATCCGATTCTGAACAATCCGCCAATTTCCCGGGCAAAGACAAGCCTTCCAAAACACCTTTTCTGATAACCGCGTCGCGCGCCGCCCGGGCGGCCATACGGGCCTTTGCCGCCAAGGAAACCTTGCCGATAATTTTGGTGCCATCAGCCGGATGTTCCTCAAACCACATATCAAGCCCTTCAGCCACAACCGCCTCGGTTGCTCCCCTGACTTCGGCGTTGCCAAGCTTGGCTTTGGTCTGCCCTTCAAACTGCGGGTTGGCAAGCTTCACCGAAATAATCGAAGTCAGGCCTTCGCGCACGTCATCACCGGTCAGTTTCTCGCTTTCCTTTACCGCCCCTTTGCCCGCCGCGTAATTGTTTATCGAGCGGGTCAAAGCAGCCCTGAAACCGGTTATATGCATGCCCCCTTCCGGGTTGATGATGTTGTTGGCGTAGGCCAAAACAACCTCGTCAAATTCTTCAGTGTACTGGATGGCCACTTCTATCTGTATGTCGTCCACGGTCTTGTTAACATAGAACGGCTGGTGCAAAACCGACTTATGGCGGTTCATCTGTTTGATATAAGAAACTATGCCGCCCTCAAAAAGATATTCATAAGTAACCTCCGGCGAAATGCGCGCGTCGGTAATTATCATGTGCAGGCCGGCGGTTAGGTACGACTGCTGTCGCAAATGGTCCAAAATGTGTTTGCGGTCAAATTCCAAAACTGAAAAGATTTCGGCATCCGGCGTAAAGGTAATTTCGGTGCCGGTTTGCCAATCATCGCTCGGCTTTACTTTGCCGACGGCTTCAACTTTGCCTGTTGCTTTACCGCGCTTGTAACTTTGTTCGAAAATTTTGCCCTCGCGCCGGACCTCGGCCCGCAAAGTTGTCGAAAGCGCATTGACCACGGAAACGCCCACGCCGTGAAGACCGCCCGAAACTTTATAGCCACTTGCGTCTCCGCCGAACTTTCCGCCGGCATGCAAAACCGTCAGCACAGTTTCCAAGGCTGATTTTTTGGTTTGCTTATGAACTTCAACCGGAATGCCGCGGCCGTTGTCGCGCACGGTAACTGACCCGTCTTCATTTAAAATTACTTTTACCCAAGTGGCATGGCCGGCCATGGCTTCGTCCACCGAGTTATCGACTACTTCCCAGACAAGATGATGCAAGCCTTCTTTGGCCGTATTGCCGATATACATGCCCGGTCTTTTGCGGACCGGATCCAAGCCTTCAAGAACAGTAATCTGCTCGGCGCCATATGTTGCCGATTTACCCGAAGTCGGACTTCCCCTCTTGTTGGCTTCGGGTTTAATTACCGACGGCTCTTGCTTTATTTGTTTTTCTATTTTTTTCGGTTCCTTTTTAGCCGGTTTTCCGCCGCCCAAATCAAAGGTATTTATCTTAATATTTTTAGCCATTTTTAAATCTTAAATTCAGAGTTTAAATTAAAAAATTCTTGGTCCAAACCTCCTGAAATAGCCCTTTTTGAACCATTTCCTATGTAGTAATTATAGCAAAATAATAATACTTTTTCTATTGACAAACTAACAAATTTATGCTAATATACTTAAATCGACAAGGCGTCGATCCGGTTTGGGCGCACCAACCGGTACTGTCCAAAATCTGCCGGCGCACGGCAGATAAATCAGGAGGCTACATGTCATACTCACACTGGAAGTTCCCGCTCTGGGCCGTCCAGATCGTCGGCTGGCTCCTCGTAGTTTTTTCATTCTACATGGGCCGCAACTGGGTGTACCCGACACTGGGCCAGGCGATCTTCGCGACCACAACGCTCGGGCTCGGAGTACTCTGCATCGTGGTGACCGCGGGGCTCGCAAACCGCAGCTGGACGCATCGCGAGTTCAGAAGGAATTTCGGCGTTGGGTGCGAACCCGACGCAGATTTCCAACTCGCGCAGGCTATGGTAAACGAAGTGTTGTGGCGCCGGGCCGGCGCTCTCGCTCTCGCGTATCAAGAGGAAGAGCACCTAAGAGCGTTAGCGCGCGACCACACGGTCAGGCTCTCGGCGGTCGAGATAAATGACCTGCAAGGCTGCCTTCGCAGTCTGCAGGGGCACATCGAGACCACGCGCGTAAAGTTTTACAGCGCGCGCGACATCGCAGTCTCCGCCGGCTTCCTGGCCTTCGAAAGCTGGCAGGACTACGGTAACTCCATCGTGCGGGGGCGACTGCTTGACCCGCGCGGGAAGAAGCGGTATGACCCTCAGCGGCTGATCACGCACAAAGCAGCCGAACTGGATCCCGCCAATCTGTGAGTAACGAGGCGCCGGACGATGTCCCCTAAAAAGGACACGTCCGGCGCTTTCGCATTTTATGATATAATTAAATCACTATGTCGAACCCAGAAAAACCCAATTTTGACCCGGCCTTTCAGGCTGAACTCGAAAGGCTCGGCAAGTTAGCTAAGGCTGAACAAGCTAAGGCGCTTGAACCCCATGAATGGGGCACCGAGCAGGGCGTTGTCCCAGACGCAGAAGAAGAGGGATTGGACAGGGCCGCTTAGACCGCGTCCTTAGCCCTCCGTAGCTTTTGTAAGCTTGCAGCTTTAGTTTTTATTTATTACGCCATGGTCAAATACTCATGCGATCGCACACTTATTTGACCACGATCAATTCTCGTATCGCCGCCATCAGGTGTCTTTTTTATAAATTAAACGTCTTTTTTAGGTCATGGTCTTGGCCTAAATATTTTCCTTCAAACAAGCTAAGGTAGTTACCGAGATGATAATAATCGGCCAATGCCTTTAGCTCGTCGCGGCAAGGATAAGGACACACCCACACGCTTTTTTGGACCTGCACAAAACCGAGCTCTTTTAATTTAGCGCGCAAGGCATTGCGCAAAGACTTTTGTTTTTCAGGTATGTCAAAAATAGCGCAGCGCCAGAGTCCGTCCCATCTATCCGGTTTTTCTATTTTTAAATTCTGTATCTTTTTGCGGCGCACAAAAACCAAGCCCTTTTTAGTGATCTCTATTGGAATTTTAGGACCTCGCCGCGAGGGCTCTAAATTGACATATTTCCTCTTTTCCAGACTTTTAAAGGCTTGGATGATGTGCTTGGGCTTAAACCCCCTATAACTCAAATCCCAAAAGCCGGGAAAAGGACTGGGGTCGGCGTTAGCATAGCTTGCCGACAACTCTCCGACCTTCCTGTCAATCGCCTCTAAAATGAGGTAAGGTAAACTGAGTTTTCTAGATTTTGTAATTTTTTTCTTGCATCATACTTAGGTCAAATACTCTTGCGATCGCACACTTATTTGACCCTAACGAGCTTAAACAATTTAATCCAAGAGCAAGGCTATGCAACTTCTGCCTCTATTTTACGACTTTTAGCGCAGTTCTGCGTTGTATTGTTTTTTTGTTTCCTCGTAAAGTTTATGTTGCAAAGGCTCAACTTCGTCCGATTTGAGGGTGCGCTCCGGGCTTCGATAAACCACACGGTAGGTGTAGCTTACTTTCCCCTCGCCGAATTTTTCCGCGT
>MFES01000001.1:45890-63202 GCA_001779955.1 Candidatus Doudnabacteria bacterium RIFCSPHIGHO2_02_FULL_46_11
TTTTCGTATTTATCCAAAAGCTCAACCTGCTCCACCAAATCACCGCCGATCTCGCGTATTAAATCAAAATAATCATTCGGCACAAAATCATTATTCACAATAAAAGAAATATCGCGAATAATCGGCGGATACTTGCTCACCTCAACAAATTTTTGGCCGAGTTTTAGCTGACCTGTTACGCGCGCGTCGGATGACCACAGCAAACGAATGTCAGGCAGAGACATTGAGGCCATAGCCAGCCTCTCCAAACCAAAACCGAAAGCCCAGCCGTGATAGCCGGTCAGGCCGAAATTTGCGAGCACCGTTTTTCGAGCCATGCCCGAACCCACCATTTCGACCCATTGGCCGCCGATTTCAGCTTCCATTTCGAAACTAGGGTCAGTGTATGGAAAGTTGTGTTCGTAAAAACGAAAATTCACATCGCCAAAAATTGTGCGGCCTATTTCAGAAAGCGCATTTTTCAAATCATCGGGTGTGATGGTAATTTTTTCGTCAGGCCCAATATACAGGGCACCGAACTGGTGAAAAACATTCATATGCTTGCTGTCTATTTCGTCCTTGCGGTAAACCTTTCCGTAACAAATCACGCCCAAACTCTGCTTCTCGGCAATTCTTTTTTTAATTTCAGGATGGTTGAGATAGTAATACCAAAATACCGTGTCGTGGGTACGAAGAACATGATTATCGTCAATATAATAAGTGTCGGAACGGCTTCGAGCCGGATGGCCCGGCGGCATATTAAATAAATCAAATAAAATGTTGGTCGGAATGATTTCAGGTATCTCAATAACGTCAAAACCTTCCAGGCTTTTAACCGTTGAAGCACGTTTGACAATTTCATGTAAAGGGCTGTCGGGACTGCGCGATAAATCGGGCATAGCCAAATACCGCCTGATGCGCAAAGCCTCAAAATCTGTGCGCTTATCAAGCTCTTTTTTTAGCCTATTTTCTTCGTCCCGATCTATGGTAATTGTTTGGCCCATAAAATTTCAGCTCAACAAATCACTGTATCAGATCAGGAGAAAATTTGCTACCAGTCTGCGCCTCGGGTTTTAAAATCAATATTCCCGGCTCATCATTAAGTGAGCCAACGCCTAATTCGTAGGCGGCGCAAATCATTCCCTGGCTTTCTACTCCGCGAATAGTCGCTTTAGTTAAAGTAAAGGGTTTGCCTTCGGGATCGCGCAAATTATGCGTGATTTCTGCGTCGGGTAGAGCTAAGACAACTTTATCTCCCACCTCAAAATTAAATGCGCCGCAAACTATCGGCTCCACAACTTTATCGCCGGTATTGAGTTTTACCACCCGCAGCCGATCGGCATTAGGATGTTTTTCAAAAGATAAAACCTCGGCCACAACAACTTTATCGTCAATAATATTATCCGACGACGGCTTAAATAAGCTGAAAATATTCTTAAAATTTATCTTCATAAAATGTTCGCGGAGCATAAGGCCTTATCGGGCTTTGCCCGTAAGGACTTATGAGAAGCGAATCCTTGCAAGGAAGGTGTGAGGACTGCGGCCACAGGCCGCGGTGATGGGAAGAGGGAACCTTCGGTTCCCTAAGCTCCCAGTTCAAAATCTCATGTCTTTTTCAATAACTTGGGCAAGCTCTTCGGCCGAATTTATACAGCTCAAGCCGTTTTGCGAGGTGCAGGAGACGGTAACTATAAAAGCCGCTTCGGGCTGCGGAACAATGTATTCAATTGTCGATGAAAGCAGTCCCAAGCTTGACGGGTTCGAAGATTCCCGTTTTGATTCTAAGGCAAAACGGTAGGCCTGGGTTCCGCCTATTTGCGCTTCCTTATAGCGCACCTCGCCGGTACTCATTTTGCCCAAACGCTGCAATTCTGCTTCTATTAACCCCTCGCTTGTCACCTGTCCGGCGCTATTGACGTTAACCATAGCCTGAATCTGTAGGTAGCGGGCGTTGGCGGAATTCTGCTCGATAAAAGTTATATTAGTGGGCAAGACCTGCGTTTTTTTCCAAGAGCCCGGCAAAACAACCTGATAATGATAAATTTCATCCTGGTAAGCAAATTGCCCGGATGATGCAGAAACCGGGGGAGTGTTTTGCGGACCATCCGGCGTTTTGTCTTGCCATAATGGGCCGGAGGCTAAAGTCGTAACCGTGGGTTCATGAAGCGCGCCTTGCGAAAGCTTGGCCAAAATGGATTCAATCTCGGCTTCGGTAAGCTTGACCTCGCCGCCCGCAGTTGGCGAGTAACCATCCCTTAGCTCTTTACCGTCGTTAAAATTGTCATCATCGGAGTGCGGCGTAAACGGGCTTGTCCGAAAAACCTTGAATTCATCCCCATCGGCCAAGCCGTCACCGTCGGTGTCGGAGTCATTGACAGCGGTGCCCAGCTCCTGCTCCTCAATATCAGTTAATCCGTCATTATCGGTATCCTTATTATCATCAATTGGAGTTTCCGTGATCGTTCCCGAACTTGTCGTATCCTCTTCCTGGTTCATGGTATTTTCTTCAGCCACACTTTCTGACTTTTGACTCTGCCAAATCATAAATCCGGCAAAAGCGATCAAGCCGACAACCAAAAACGCAATTAAAGCCACCATCAATTCGCGCCTGCGCCCGGACTTTGGGCCATTTTTACTTTCTAAATGCCTCTCTAGATCTTGGGTGAGCTTCGGGGGCGGCGGTATTGGCGGGGCTGTCGGCTTTTGGCGGATGTCAGGTTTAGACAGCGAGGAAGCGGCCACCGCAGGTTTAGCCGGCATCGGCGGCGCGTGAGGCATGGGCCTGTTTTGAGGCGCAATTGGCGGTTCCGGGGCGCCGGGCCCCCCAGCCATGGGCGGAGCCGGAGGTTCTTGAGGCGCACTGCCTATGCCTTCAAGATCCGGCATAACCGTGAATTTAATATTTGATACCAACGAATCTTCCGGTTTATCGGCCATATAGATCCTGGGGTGGGAAACTTCCGTTTCCCCCTCCCACCTACCCCCTTCCTCGGTACGCTCGTGGTGGCAAAGCCACACACTCGCTGGGTAGATCGGATTTAATAATAATTTTGTTTTAGTGCGTCAAGAAAGCGATTTCTAGAAGTATAAGAGACATCGAAAGTAGAATGACACTAAGCAAAGTTAAGGATCCAAGAGATTGTAGAAACAAAAGAATTATAAAAAGAAAGGCCAACAATATCCCCTGCCGCAGGCTTATTTTGGCAAAAAACGCCAAGGGACTGTTTTTGGTAAAAAGTACGCGCAGACCATAGCCTAGGAAGGTAAAACCAATTACGCAGAACAAAAAAAGAGAAAGGTAAAAGGCAGCAACCCCCCAAAAGCCGGCGAGGTTAGGGTCAATATTGGCTATTACCAGAATAAAAGTGCAAAGCGAGGCCAGTAGGGCTAGAGTCAGCGAAAATAAAAAACGTTTGGGTGAAAAATCATGAAAGCTCACTGGGTTATTATACCATATTCCCCCAATAAACATAAAAAAGACCCGCAATTCAATGGTCAGGCCTTTTTTCTCTCTTTAAATTATTCCAGTTCTCTAATTTCAACTTTCGAATCTACTTCGCCTTGGATAACCGAGCCCTCCGGCTCAATGGCCTCATCTCCGACGGCAGGAGCAAGAGGTGCGGTCTCGCCGGTTGGAGTTCCGTCCAACCCAGAGCCAGATTTATCTGCGCTTATCTGGCCTTCTACCTGCGCCTTCTTGGCTACTTCAATAAACTTTTCCGCTTTTTCACGTCCGGTCAGTTCCGTGGAAATCAAAAACTGCGTTACCGCCGTGCCAACAATATTAACTTCAGCCACTGTTACCAGGGCTTCTGTTGAACCGATTATTTCAGTAGTCGCTTCAGTCTCATTTTTAACCAATTCACTTTTTCCGGATTTTGTGGTCAATTTTGGAGCAATAGTGCCAAGGAAGGCAATGGTCGCTTTGCCAACCTCATTCTTTATCTCTTCAACCTCAACTTTTTCAGCGAGAGTTAAGGAATCGCCTTTGGCCTCAAGCGCAATTATTTCTCTTACCCTTTTCTCAATAATGGCAATTTGAACTTGCTGTTTGGCCTCGCTATCAGAAGCTAAACGTACCTGGGCATCTTCTATGGCCCGGCGCAAAGCATAAAAGTTGTCGCCTGGCCTGCTGTTATTAAATGCGTTAACTGCGCCCGCGCCGAGAATGACTAAAATCAGCGTGGCAACAAGGGGCGCAAAACCTAAATTCAACCTGAACCAAGAAACACGCACGTCAGTCGAATTCAAAGAAGATTCTTGCTGCAAAATGTGAAGATGTACCTTTTCCCAAACTCTAAACCGGCGAGTATTTAAATCGCCCAATTGCCTGTCAAAAATTTTGCGTAAATGTTTGTCTAAGCTCATTATTTAAAGTATTGTCTGGCTCAAGAAAGTCTTGTCTTCGCTTTCCATGTCGTTCGCCATTTCTTTCTGAAGCTTTTTTATAATTCGGTGCACCCTCACGCGCACGGCCACAGAACTTGCATCCACCCGCGCGGCGATTTCCTCAAAACTCAAGTCTTCCGAATAACGCAAGTGAAGAATTGCCCGCTCATCGTCGGTCAACCCAGACAACAAACTGCTGGTAAAACGGGAGCTGTAGTATCGGTCGACATTGACTTCCAAAGCCTCCGCGCCGTCGCTTACTGTTTCCTCTAGTCCGTCAAGGGCCATAGCCGCCTCCCTGATTATTTTGCGCCTCCTGTCAAAAGCCCGGTGTTTGGCTATCTGGTAAAGCCAGGAAACCAAAAGCTCTGGTTTACGCAACTTCCCCCTATTATCCCAGACGTAAATGAAGGTAATTGATGTTACATCTTCAGCTTCAGCAGAATTGCCAAGAATGGTCAGAAGAAACCCATAAATCTTACCGAAATAGGCGTCAAAAAGCTGTTTAAACGCCTCTTCATCGCCTTGCTGAATTTTTTCGGCCAACTCTTTTATGTCCATCGCGGCCTCCCATCATAACACAAACCTTAATTTCATTTATTATACCACGATTTTAATTATAACCAAAATCAACCCGCCCTTATTAAAAAAGGCGAGCTGATAAATTACCTGTTAGCTATCTGGTCACGCTAATCGTGGCAGACTGCTCGGCATCAGGAGCGCTTACGGTTATGCGCCCGTTGGCCGTACTGACAATGTCATAACCCGTACCATTTGTACTGCCACCCGAAGGGTCAACCGGCATGCTGACTAAATAGGTTTCATTGCTGGTTAGTACGCCTAAATCCACAAGTCCGGAACAAGAGGCCGCGCCGGTTCGACAAATCTCGCCAAGGGTAGTGGTGATAGCCGAAGGCAGGGCCCCGGTATCAACGTAATACTGATACACGCCATTAAGAATTGTGTTTACGTCGCTGCGACGCTGGGCATTCCTGGTGTCGCCCAATTGCTTGCCGGGATTGATGGCTACTATAACTATGGCGGCCAAAATACTTATGGCGGCTACCACCAAAAGAACTTCGAGCAGGGTGAAGCCTTTTTCTTTATTAGAAATTCTTTGCATCTGTCTAGTAGATTGTTTTAGTTTTTTGTTTCGTTCGCCCGCCGCGTCGGCGGGTACAGGCGACCTTTTTATTATTATAGAATAAGTTGCCAAGCATTGGCAAATATCATTCCCAAGAAACAATTATCACACCGTTTCCCGTGCCTCGGTCAGCAACAATATTAACCTCCCGCGTAATTTGACCGACAGTTCCTCGAGTAGTAATTGTCCGCTCTGAACCGCTGCCAGCAGTGACGGTATAACTGCAGTCGGCGCCGGCTACGGTTAGATTGGTTGTTCCGGAATAACTCCCGTTATCGTCAATGCGCTCTAGCGCCGCCTCGGCGCAAGCGTCCGCCACGGACTTGGCCTGTGCGGCTTGTACACTGCTAAAACTGCTGCGAGTTAAATTAGTGCCGCTCAATAGTAGAGTCAGGGCAATTGACGAGGCAATGGCGCCCACAACCAAAATAGTCATCAATGTAATATAACCGTTTTGCTTGATAGTTTTATTGTCTAAGACTGGCTGTGCCATAAAAAGTTTGCGCATAATCATACTCCCGCCGAACGGCTGGGTTTACATGCTCAAGGGTGAAGCTTATTCTTATCACTCCGGGCGAACCGGCAGGCGTTAAATTACGAAAGCTCAAATTGGAGGCAATCACTCGACTTGAAGTGAGATTAATATCCGAGCCGGCGCCTTCGCGCACATATATTGCCCCTCCGCCTAAGCCCAATTCGGTCGGACTATCTCCACTTACCGGCATAGTTAAGGTCAAACTCGAAGCTGCACCAGAACTGGGCGCGTCGATCGACAAGGCATTCGTGGCAGTCTGTGTTATCAAACGCAAGACAAACGCTCCTTGTTCATCTACCTCGGTCACCACCTGATTGCGCACCCGCGATTCCAAGGTGATTGTGTAAAACGCAGTTATGCCAAGCAGAAGGATGCTAGTGATAGCCACATAAAGCGCTGTTTCAACAAGCGTAAACCCTGCGCAAATTTTCAATTTTGCAATTTTCAATTTTGCAATTTTCAAACAATAAATTAATTTTCAAAAATTTAAGATTGGGAAATTGTTTGGCTGTCGTTATAAAATCTCATTGTGGCGTCAGGTTAGAAACTGTCTTAATCGAACCGTCGAGCATTGTAAACTGAATTGAAAAAGTGATTCCCGTGATATTACGGTTAAAGTCAAACCAAGTGATGGGATAGACCGTCGAATCAGCAGCAAGATTGAAATTGGCGATATTGATATTGGCCCCGCTATTTGCATTTCCCGACCAAACCGACGCGCCATTGATGGTAATATTATTCAGCCTAGTAGTGCCAACAACCCCGCTCCAATTTAGGCGCATACGGTCAATCACGATCGGCGAAGCGGAGGAATTCTGAATGGTTATGCCCACAACCCGGCTGTTATCGGTTGGGCTGATTTGCATGGCGGCTGTATCAACCGTGAAATAACTCGCTTGCGTGGGCGGGGCAAGCGTGTCCTCCCAATCCGTTAAATAACTGGCCAAAGACACACTGCCCGCGCGCTGCAAATTCTGCGGCCATGTGACTGTCGAGGTTATTTGCTTGGTGGCGCCATCCAGCGAACTAATTTGAATCTGGCGGGTGAATCCGTCGGTGATATCGCTTGAGCCGGTGAAGTCCCAGAACGCGGTTTGGCCCTGTTTGATGATCAGGCCGTGAGGGCCGTTGGTTAATAAATCGAAATCGTTATCGCGGATAGAGCGTACCGCCTCAAGCCCTTCTTGAGCCAAAAACACCGCCCGCTGGCGGTCGCCCGAAAGCGCCGAACTCATCTGCCCATAAATAATTGCCCCAATTACGGCCGTTAACAGCAGAGCAAAAATCGAAGCCGATAAAATCACCTCTACTAGACTAAAACCTTTGCTGTTTTTTAAGGATAGTGTTTTTAACATCAGTATAAAACTGCGCCCTTGGCATTGATCGTTATTTGCATTGTGCTGCCGTCGGCCATGCCTAAATTGACCGTCCCGGCCAAAGCTGGCTCGCCCGAAACGGCATTAAAAACGATTTCATTCAAACCGGAAACATCGAGACTGCCGGCTAAAGCGACGGTCTCGTCATACTCTGTACTGCGCGAAGCAAAATTTGTGCCTTGAAAAAGAGTTATAACTTTGCTCGCCGGATCAATGTGAACTCCCCAGTCAGCCTCGCTTTCGCCGTTTTGCGCCAGCATTTGCGCGCGCCTTAAGGCCTGGGCCAAGCTATAGCCGGTTATATCGAGATTATTTTTTGATTGGATATAAGAAAACACGGGCAGTCCCACGCCGGCAAGCAAGCCTATCAGAGCAACAACTAAAAGCACTTCGATTAGAGTGAACCCTCCCTTGCGCTGCAAGGTCACACCATCAGTTGGCGTGAGGGTGAACCCTCCCGCCTTTTCAAATTTTATTCTATTCATCAATGACACCGACAAATTCCTCATTAACCCAAGCCTTGCCGAACCCGGGAATTAAAATGCGGTACCAGCCGTTTTCAAACAAATCGGCTTGGTAAACCTGGCCGGCGCCTACCTGCCTGATGACTTCAGACTCAAGGCTCGGCTCGCGCCTGACATTAAGAAGCACTCCGCCGCCGGCGCCCGGAAGTATTTCTATCTGGCGCGGAATTTCTTGCTCAATCGGCTCGTCTTCAACCTGCAGTTGCTCTTCCGGCGGCGCGCTTTCTATGACTTCGGTTTGCCGAGGCGGAGGCGGGGCGGTATCGATGCTTCCCTGATTGTTAAGCCCGCCAAGCAAACTATAAATTGGCAGAATTACGGCCAGCGCAATGCCCACCACACCCAACCAAACTATAACCAAAAGTATCGGCTCCAAAATCACGGACAAATTCTTTATGGTAATTTCGGTTTTAGCGTCGTAAATTTCCCCTATCTTCAGCAAAGTCTTGGGCAACCTGCCGGACTGCTCCCCCGAAGTAATCATCTGCTGCACCGGCAAGGGTATCAGTCGGGCTGAAGTTTTGTATGAGGCGAAACTTTTTTGAAAAGAATTGCCTTCTTCCACATTGGTCTGCAAATGAGCGTAGAATTTTTCGTAAAATTTTACGGTCGTCGCCTGCCTTAATGAATTGAGGGCCTGGGTTACGGGAATCCCAGCCTCAAGCAAATTGCCGAGAATGTAGCCAAAACGGGCTATTTCAACCTCCAAAACCAGCTTCCTTATGGCGGGCAGAGAAAAAAGTATGCGCTGACCGATGAACTTGGTTTGAGGAAAAACAAAAATATAGTAAAAAACAGTTACAAAGAAAGCGATAAAAACAGGCACGGCGTATATGCCATATTCAGCCAAAAAATTGCCCAAGGCGATAAGGGCAATGGTGATAAAAGGCAGTTTTAAGTCCAAGGCGGCGAAAACCGTGGCCAGTCGGGGCAAGATAAACCAACTGATACCGATGCCGACGACGACCGATATAACAACCACCAGGGCCGGATACATCATGGCCGACCTTAGCTTGGCCCGGAAAGATTTTTCCTTTTGCTGCTGCTCGCCCACGGCCAATAAATTTTCCGGCAAGCGCCCGGTTTCTTCGCCTATGCGCAAAAGCGAAATAACGTGGGCCGGCAAAATTTTAGTTTTATCCAAAGCCTGCCAAATTGGCGAGCCTGAATCAATCTCCTCCTTGAGCTCATCCATAATACGCCGCATGGCGCTGGTTTTCATTTCGCCTTTTAGGGTTTCAACGGCCGACAAAATATCCATACCGCTGGTAAGCAACATGGTGAGATTTTCTATAAAATATTCCTTCTCCTTACCCGTGCCGAAAGAAATTGAAAGAATGCTTTGTTTGTGAGACGTTTTGGTTTTACTTGGCGGGTTTTTTGCCATAAATAGTGTCGGCTTCAGGCGGCGCCACCCTAATTACCTCCTCTAGCGTGGTAAAACCGCTTTTAACTTTTTCCAAGCCGTCTTCAAAAAGCGATTGTGCGCCTTGCGACCGGGCAAGCGTCCAAATTTGCGCGCTTGACGGGTGCTTGAGGATCAATTCCTTCATTTCCGGACTGTTTAGAATCATTTCATAAACCGCGACTCTGCCTTTGTAGCCGGTATTTCCGCAAACCTTGCACCCCTTGCTCTTGTACAGAGTGATGGTCTTGTCGCTGAAATATTTATCGGCCTGCGGTATGATACCGGCCAAACTCTCAATTTTAACCGAGGTGCTATAACGGCAGGAGTCGCAAAGCCGGCGAACCAACCTTTGAGCGATTATAATCTGCAAGGTCGAAGCAAGAAGGAAGGGCTGCACGTCCATGTCCAAAAGCCTGGGTACGGCCGTGGCCGCATCGTTGGCGTGGAAAGTGGAAAGAAGCAAGTGTCCCGTAAGAGCGGCGTTGACAGCGATTTCCGCCGTTTCCTTATCGCGAATTTCACCGACTAAAATAATATCCGGATCCTGTCTGACGATCGAGCGCAAGCCGTAGGCAAAGGTTAAATTTGTCTGGTTATTCACCTGTATTTGGTTTATGCCCTCTATCCTATATTCAACCGGATCTTCAATGGTGGTAATGTTTACTTCCGGCGAATTAAACATCTTGAGCAGCGCATAAAGCGTGGTGGTTTTGCCGGCCCCCGTCGGACCGGTAACCAAGATCATACCAAACGGCTTATGGGCCGCTTCGAGCAATATTTTTTCCTGCCCTGGCGATAAGCCCAAACCTTTTAGCACCAAACTCCTGACATACTCGGACAACAAACGTATGGCAATTTTTTCGCCGTCTAAGGTGGGCATAATTGATACGCGCAAATCCGCCGTTTTACCCTCTCTGCCGTAGCGTATTGAACCGTCTTGGGCGGAAAAATGTTCATCAATTCGCAAATGTGCCTGTACCTTGATACGATTTAAAATGTTGTCGTAATATTCCTTAGGGATGCGTCCTGCCTCGTGTAAAACTCCGTCTATTCTGAACCTTATGATGACCTCTTTGGCTTCAGGTTCAATGTGAATGTCCGAGGAGTGATACAAAATGGCGTCTTCAATGATTTCGTCTATTATTTCCGGAGCGATGCGTTTCTGCTGTAAAAGGATTTTCGTAAACCTTGTCTCGAGCGGTTTGCGGTAATGTATGAAAGCATTTTCAATGTCCTCCGGCAAAGCGTAATAAGTCGTGATCTTGGCCTTTGGAAATACCTTCTTCATGTCGGCCATGATCTTCGGATCCTTGGGGATTTCCGTGGCCACGACTATGCCGTTTTTGTCCTCGGCATAAAGAACGGCCTGGTATTTTCTGGCAAGGTCCTCGGGTATCTTTAAAACCTGGTCGCGGGACGGGCTGTTCGAGGCTAAATCCGCAAAAGGAACGCTAAAATACTCGGCAATGGCCTGCCCCAAAAGATTTTTGTTAATAAGATTGGCGGAAAGAAGATAGTCTGCTATCGAATCATCCGTTCCTTTGACCGCAGCTACGGCCGTCTTCAAATCAGCCTCGGTAACGTAGTTATTGCCTAAAAGTATTTCTTTTATTTTTGTATCGTCTATCGGCATTATCTTATTTCATAATGAGAGTTACATGGTTCGGCCAAATTCAAAGCGCGAACGAGCATTGGACCGAAGCGTAAGCAGAGCTTGCGCCGATAAGTTCTCGCTACGCTCGCCTTCGGTGCCCCACGGCGGCGTAGTTATTACTACGGTGAGAGCCAAGCGGAGATAAGCAACGAATAAGTTGGCCAAAGCGACGTCAGAAGCGGGCTCTGCCCGGTCTGTACGCCGCATCCATGTAGCTCTCAAACGGTTTTCCTTACATAGTCGACTATAGTATTAATCGGCGTATTCGATTTTATGAAATACTCTTTGGCGCCGAGAGAAAGAGCCTTTTTCGCGTCTTCTTCCTGCGATAAATTGGTCGTAACGACAATCGGCACCTTTATATTTTTTTCGCGCAATTCCTTCAAAACCCGAAAGCCATCCTTTTCCGGCAAAATAAGATCAAGCAATATGAGATCAACCGGTACTTTTTCAGCTATCTCCAAAGCCTGGGCCCCATCATAAGCCGCCTCGGTCTTAAAACCGGAGTGCTGAAGCTTAAGCTGCATGGCCCGCGAAAGCGGCCTGTCGTCCTCGACAATTAAAATAGTTTTTTGCTTGTTGTCCATTTGTTTTCTTTTAGAGATTTTCGATGAAACTGTCCTTTAATTATAACACTTCCAAACTCCAAAAAGCAAAAGAAGACCGCCGAGAGACTCGGGGTCTTCTTCGGCGGCTGACTTACAGACTTACAGGGGCGTGAGATGGGCGGCAATGTTGGTCTTCTCAAGCTGCCGCCTAAGGCGAGGATGCAGATTGGCGATTCTCACCTGTCTGCCTGCCTCGAGCGCTCGCGCGCAGGCGCGTCCAAGGGCCTCAACGCCCGGCCCGTCGATCGTGTCAGTCTGGCCAAGATCGAAAACTATCAGGGCAAAATCTGACTCGAGAAATGCATCCATCTTCTGGCGAACCGGGGCTGCCGCCGTTCTGTCTATATGCCGGTAAAGCGCCAGCCTGTACTCTCCGTTTTCAAGTAAAACCACTATGCTCTGTTCCGCCATTTGAGCCTCCTTCGGACTTGAAGTTAAACCTAAAATAGCGCATTGTAGCGCCATTCGTCAACCCTGTATAGTTTCCTCGATAATCTGCTGTCTTTGTGCGACTTTGATTGAGCTGGGTATTATAAGCAATTATACTTTAATTAAGTTTGATGTAGTTTTACCGCAGATTGGGAGGAGCAGAATCGGGGAAGTTATACAGGGTCAAGCCCCTCCCCACGCTCGGGAAAAGTTATTTAAAAACGTTCGTGCTCGCGGTATTTGCAATCATGTGAAATTCTGCTATCCAGCTGGCTGAATGCGTCATGCTTGATACAGCTGATTATCTCATCAACCGTATTCTCATAATCTTCTTTGAGTGCGGCCAAATCTTTTTCCACGCCCAAAAACGAGACTTTCTCCAGCTTGTTTTTCAAGAACCAATACTCTAAGTCTTTGACTTTTTCCTTAAAAAACTCCTGCGCCGCCCATTGATAAATTAAAAGCTGTTCTTTGTCCACCTTGTCTATTTTGCGCGAGGCGCCGGTTTTATAATCAATAATAACCAAACCTTCCGGTGTTTCATCCGCCCGGTCTATTTTCCCGACAAAAATGGTGTTCTTCAACTTAAGCCTAAAAAATTCTTCCACATATTTCGGCTTACAGCCAAACTTTTTTAATTCCTCATAAAAATTCTTCAAAATCTGTTGGCCGTTTGAACGGTATTCTTCCATTTGTTTTTTGGAATCAAACCAATCGTCAATAAAATTATCGTGATAAAGCTTGTCTAAAACCGAGAAATCTGGAAGTTTACCCTGATCCGCTTTTTTGGTAAAAAGATCGGTTTGGAGTCGGCTTTGCATGACCATTTTCACGAACTTTTCAAAAGTCTGGTGAATAGTTAAACCAAACGAAAGCGCAGCGCTCCCTTTTTCCGGCAAACCCAAAACGTATTTATATTTATACTCGAGCGGACAAGCCCGAAAGGCAGAAATATGCGAAAAAGAAAAATTCTTCGGTATGGGTAAGGTAATTTTGGTAACCGGCGGCGTAAAGCTTACCTCGCCGGTCGGTTTAGATTTTTCTTCTTCAGCCAGGCCAAGCTCAACCAAAAACCTGGAAGGCTTTTTTGTGGTTTTGCCGCCGTAATCAAGAGCGCGTGTTAAATATAACCCGAATTTAGCTCGGGTCATGGCCACGTAAAACAGCCGCCGCTCTTCCTCAAGGTGGATATCACCCTCCGGCAATATATCCTTAATCAAAACTTTAGGAATTTCTATCTGTTCGTTTCTTTCAATTGTCGGAAATCTTTTGTCGACCAGGCCAATCACAAAAACATAAGAGTATTCGAGGCCCTTGGCGGCGTGCGCGGTCATTAATTTTACCGCTTCCGGCCCGGCATCCGGGTCAAAATCCAATTTACCCGCATCCCCTGCCTCCAGCTCAAAATCGATTGCTGCCATAAAGGCCCGCAGGCTTTTGTTGGCGCTCAAATTCTGAAAATTCTGCACTTTTTTAGCAAAACCCTCAACATACTTAGCCGACTGCAAACCCTCAAGCGTATTGCCGCGAATTGTTTTCTCAAAATCCAGATCGCTGAATATTTCAATAAAAACCTGGGCAACATTTTTTTCGCGCGCCAGTTTGGTGTGCTTTTCAATAAATTGCAGGAGTGCGTCAATCCCTTTTCGGCTGCCCGCGTCTATTTCCTTGATAAGCAAGTGATTCTTGGCCGCCTCGTAAAGGGATAAAGATTTCTTTTTGGCAAAATGAGACAGCTCGACTGCCGCCGAATGGCTGATATTAAAAACCGGAAAACAAAGCACGCGGTAAAAGGCGGCCGACTCGTGGTAATTATCAAGCAAGCGGAAATAACAGAGCAAATCGTAGATCAAGGTTTTACGATAAAGTCCTTTATTGGCGAAATAAATATAAGGGATATTTTGCCTGTCTAAGGCCTCGATAAAAGGCTCAAGTGCGTCGTGGCTGCGCGCGAGGATGGCAAAATCGTTCCAAATTAGTTCTTTATTCTTGCTACGTAGCTCAAGTATTTTATCCGTTACCGCTTTGGCCTCGGAAAGATAATCAGAAAACTGCAAATGCTCAACTACGCCCGGCTCCGTTTGGTTGGACTTTAATTTCTTAGAAATTTTCAGCTTCGCTTCTAGGCGATCTGGATCGTTTTGTTTTATAAATTTGTAGGCGCTGTCCAGAATTTTCTGTCCGCTGCGGTAATTTTCGGTCAGTGTGACGAACTTGGCCTGGGGGTAATCTTTTTGAAAATGCATGATGTTCGAAATCGAAGCTCCCCGAAACTTAAAAATACTTTGGTCATCGTCCCCCACCACGGTAAAATTATTTTTTGGTGCGGCTAAAAGTTTAATTAGTTCGTACTGGCTGTAGTTAGTATCTTGGAACTCATCAACCAAAATATACTGGAATCGTTCCTGGTATCTCTTTAAGACGGCGGGCCTGGTCTTAAAAAGCTTCAAGGTCTGCAATATCAAATCTCCAAAATCCAGGGCAGAATTTTCAAAAAGCAGTTTTTGATATACATGGTAGGCGTTGGCCACCTCGTTCAGGCGCATGGCCTCTTCGGCCACGTCATCGCCGCTTATAAAATCAGCCGAATCCTGATTCAGTTTGGCACCCTCGGCATATTTCAAATATTCTTCCGGCAGTATTTCCTCATCTTTAAGGCGGGAAAAATGCGAAACCAAAGCCTTGATAAATTTGGTCGGGTTGCCAAGCGGCCGGTAATGGTCAAGCTCAAATTTATCTAAGTTATTGCGAACCAAAAGCCATTGACCGGTTTCATCAAGTACTTTAAAATCAGGCAGGCCAATTTCGATGCCGTAGTTTTTCAGCACTTCCTCTCCGAACGAATGGAAAGTGGAAATATGAGTATTAACAAAACCGTAAGGCAATAGCTTATCCACCCGCTCGCTCATTTCTTCAGCGGCCTTTTCGGCAAAAGTTAGAGCCAAAATAGATTCCGGCTTCACCCCCCGCTCTATTAAATAAGCAATACGGCGCGTGATAACCGTGGTCTTGCCCGTGCCAGCCCCGGCCACGATCAACATCGGCCCGTCCTTATGAGTAACGGCCGCGATTTGTTCCTTATTCAAACCATTAAGTAGTTTGGTTTGTTTCTCGTTATCAGACATATTGTAACCCTCAACCCTCAATCCACAACCCTCAAGGAATCCTCAAACTTCAATATTCATTCGAGCTGAAGATTGGGTTTTGGAATTTTGTTGAAGCTTGGGTGTTGAGATTTGAAGCTTAACTACACACCCTTAATGAGTTAAAAACTTTTCAATAAAATCAGACCATTCATTTTCTCCCAACACATCTTCTTTATATCGATTCCAAAACTGTTGAGGTGAGACAATTGGTATATTTTCATATTCTTCCAACAGGAGCAAGTCATTGTCGGAAGAAATTATATACTCCGCTTCGGCTGCTACGGCCGAGGCCAAGACTTTGTCGTCTTCTTTGTCTCGCGACACTCCTCTTACCCGAATGCCCCGAACTTTTTGCAGCTTATCCAAATACTGAAGTAATTTGGCCTTGTATTCCTCATTCATCATCTCCCGGCCTACAATCATTTTATTCTCCCGGTAAAGTGACTCATTAACAAAAGCGAAAACAGAGCCTTTTAAAACCTCGTCAATAATCTTATTGGCGAAGGAATTGTCGTCTAGATTCCCGTCTATTAAAACATTTGAGTCTATAACCAATCTCATGATTTAGCATAATTTTAACAGTTTTTTACCCCTATTGACAAACATTTAATTTGGGTGTATAATAATACTAGAACTGAATACTGGCACTGCGGCAGACAATTCCCGCACATTTATAACCCCCAGGGCACTAAAGCCATAAGGGGTTTTTGTGTACCTGGTCACCCGCAAGGAGGTAAGATGATTCCAATGTTCTCCAGAAACGAACGCACCGCCGACCAGCTCGACCGCATAGCGGAGTTCCTTTCCGTCCGCTACGGGCGGTCGTACACAGACCTGCCCTGGGAAAGACGTTTGAAGGCCACGATCGATTTCCGTAATGCACAAAGGGCCGGGATCACCGAAAAGCGAGCCATGATGCAGCTCTTCATGGGGCCGATTCCGCTCATCATCTCGCTCATCGCCTGGCTGGTACTGCTCTGGAAACAAGTAGCCGCACCTTAGGGTGCGGTTTCTGTTGCGAATTATCGACATTCGAGGTCGATAATTCGGGGGTTGACCCTGTATAACTTCCCCGATTCTGCTCCTCCCAATCTGCGGTAAAACTACATCAAACTTAATTAAAGTATAATTGCTTATAATACCCGGCTCAATCAAAGTCGCACAAAGACAGCAGATTATCGAGGAAACTATACAGGGTTGACAACTTTTTTGCCTTGGTTTAATATATATTTTGTATGCACAACCAATCTTTCTATTTCAGCTTTTGGTTTACTCCCTCCCGCTTGAGAGGTTGGTTTTAATTTCATGATTTAAGAAGTTTTAGCGAATAATCGGAAATTGCAACAAGCCCCTCAAGTGAGGGCTTATTTTTTTATTTCCGTCCATCTCACAGGAGGCACACATGAGCAAGGACAGGCCAGAGGTTCCCCAGGGTCCGGGCTACAATGAGCAGAGTCCCATCGAACCACCGTCAGAGCAGCCCAAAACGACGGTCCGCTCTGCCGATAAGCCGGACCCGCCCCACCTAAGCGGCATCATCGGCAAGAACTGGTGAAAGGAGAAACGATGACAACGCAGATACAGGCGCCCGTTAAGGATCTCTCATCGCTCCGGGCGCAGGTCGAAGAACTCGACCAGCACATCATCTCGCTCCTCCGGGCACGCGTTTGCTTGGCTCGTGAAATCGACCAGGCCAAGCGCGAAACCGGACAGCCGGTCGCCGATCACGCTCAAGAAGCGGTGGTCATGCGCCGTGCAACCGGATTCGCCCGGCAAATGGAGCTCGATCCCGAGATGACTCGCGAGATTTACTGGAAGGTCGTGGCCCTTTGCCGCCCGCGCCAGTAAGACGGCTGGAAATGCCCTGCGCCTCTCGTCCCCGGCCTCGCCGCGAACTTCCGCGGCGAGGCCACCCTCCACTTATATTTTGTTCTTTTTCAACTTACAAATACGCCAAAAATTGGAAGTTTCCTGTGGGAATCTCTCGATACTTGGCTTTTACAGGCGTATTTGATTAAGTATTCAAGAGATTCCCTCACGAGCCCTCCAATTCTGGAGGGCTCGATTCGTTTGTAGACGAAGCGCATCATGCGCGAATCCAGAAAAACATTGGGAGGAAA
>MFES01000001.1:63210-69625 GCA_001779955.1 Candidatus Doudnabacteria bacterium RIFCSPHIGHO2_02_FULL_46_11
AATGGCTCGTTCGCGCCGAGAGCCCGTCCACCCGCATCGGAGACTGCGAGCCGGAAAAATGGCTTGGTTCTGATGACGACACCGGAGAGGGACCACCCCGCCCTTTGTCGAGAATGCTCATCACCGAACGAATGGAAGAGTGCCTCGTGGCGCTCTTCCAAATCGAAGAAGGCGACAACGAGGGCACGGTGCGCCGTTTATGCCGAACCCTAAAAAGTACGGCAAAACAATTCGGGACGCGGCGCGTGATGGTTTCACCGTTCGCGCACCTCTCGAACAGCCGTCCCGATCCAAAGATGGCTAAGCTCCTTTCCTCGCTCGTCGTAAAGACCTGCGATGACTGGAACGTCAACGGCGATCCCGGCTGGGAGATCCAATCCTCCCACTGGGGTTGGAATAAGTCGCTGGTATTGAACGTGAAGGGGCACCCCAACGCGTTCAAACATTGGTCATCGTGATTGGGAAAAGTGTAGGAACCGGGGGGTGTCGTATCGACACCCCCGGACAACACTACTAATAATATATCTAAAATTATGAAAACATTAGGAATACTTGGCGGAGTTGGCCCAGAAACAACCTCAAAAGTGTATCATTCTGTTATTGATTCAATCAGAAAAAACGGAGGAAAATATTACCCGTCAATAATCATCTATAATTTGTCGTGGCCGTTTTCTTTGGAAAATGAAATAATTGTCCGAGGCCGAAATTCGGAACAAATGATCCCTTATCTAAAAATGGGGGCAAAAATACTCGAGCGGGCTGGAGCAACTTTCGCTATTCTGCCATGCAATACTCTCCATAAACACATTGACGAAATTCGCGCGGCCATGACAATCCCCTTCTTAAGCATTGTCGAAGAAACAAAATTTAAGCTACATTCTCTTAAGATAAATAAGGTTGGAATCCTAGCCTCACAAACCACAATCAGCAGTAATTTATACGGAAAAGCTCTCAAGCAAGGCGGTATTGAGCAAGTACAGCCAAATCAAGACGAGCAAAATGAGATAAATAGAATTATAATCCAACTCGTACGCGGCAAACATGAAAAACTTCACGCCAAAAAAATATCACAAATCTGTGCATCGCTGAATAAAAGAGAGGCGAAAAGTATCCTCCTCGCTTGCACCGACCTTCAGTTAATTAAAGGCATTAAAAGCCCCGTTCCAATTATTGATACCACGGAAGTTCTAATCGAGGCGTCTGTTCGAGAGTTGCTAAAAAAATAATGTTTCCCCGTTCTGCAATGTGCGTCATTGCCACGGGTTTGCCCTGTGGATACACATTAATTGACCATAAACGTAGGAAGTAGTACCATACCTATACATGTCTATCAATCGATCTATTTTCAGCATTGTCTTGTTGATTACCCGTTCTCGGAAGATCGGCTGATAGCACGCGCCCTGCGAACTGCCAAGCACCGATCTTCCAAGATCGGTTTTTTTGTTGCTCCTTAGCGCCAATACAAAAGAGCAACAATCCGCCGACCTGTCCGCCGAAGCCTCGGCGCAGGTGGAAGTCTTGACGAAGGCGGATAAGCGACCACACCCCTCTACACCCGTACTTTGTACCGCAAACCAATTTTCAAAGTTCAGGCGTAGGAGGATGTTGCTCAATAGTTTCAACTCTAAAGAGCAACAATCCTCCGAAGCTTTCTGTACTTAATAATAGATACGTCTTTCTACGACTGCACTTTGGAATAGAACCAATTTTCAAAGTTCGTGCGTAGGAGGATGTTGTTCCCAGGACAGATTTTCCCGCCCTAAGGAGGGCAGATGTATCAACCGCTTCAACTACAAGGAAGGAGATGTGTATGAGTGACGGCAAGGCAGGTACACAAAACACCCTTGGCATCGACCCCGATAAGCCGAGGCCAACGCCTGCTCCACCGCATCCCACAACCCCCGTGTGCTTCTGCTTCGGGCCACCCGAAGGTAGGGCTCCCTGGGATGGCAGGCGGCATGAGCACGACCAGGCAGACGGTTTCTATACCCGTCAGTGACCAACCACCAAGCGAGGTAGTCATGGACAATGCGACACAGACCCGCCCGCGAATTATCGCGGTAAGTAGGAAACGGCTGAATAAGCAGCTGCCGGTCGACACGAATGCAGTGGGGATACGAATCTCCCCTCGCGGCATCACTGTGTTCTTCCGCGACAGAACACGTGCTGTTCAGGTCGCGACGTACTTCAACTCCGTCGTGGTGCTCGAGTCGTGCCGATCTCCTGATCCCGATCGGAGGCGCGTGCCGTCATTCAGAGTGTCGGGCATGACCGAACAGCAGGTCCGTACCCGTCTGGCGGCCATTCTGTCCGCGAGGTAAGAAGCGAACGAGGCTCCACCAATCCCGGTGGAGCCTCTCAACGTTTTATTAATGAGTATCACAACTGTTCACGGCCGTGAACAGTTGTGATAGATAATTTTTAACTAAATATTTTTATACCCTTATCGTCTTTGCCGTTATCCTGCTTTCTTTTGGGCATCGGCAAAGTATATTTTTTATAATCAACATCCAAATCAATAAAGTCATCGGCCAATTCTTTTATTCTGCCGGCTGTGCTTTTACCAAAGGCCACAACCTCCGCCCGCGCGCCGTTTGATTTAATGTAATGCAGAACGTCGTCAAAATCGCCGTCGCCCGAAACCAAAACCACCACATCAAGTTTCTCAAGCATTGAAACAATGTCCAGGGTAATACCCACATCCCAATCGCCCTTTTTGGCTCCACCAATGAATGTCTGGAGCGGTTTGGCGCGAATCTCGTAGCCCTGCTTGCCAAGCGCGTCAAAAAAACTCTGCTCTTCCGGCTGGTCGGCCTGTATTACGTAAGCGATAGACCTGACTAATTTTCTCTTCTGAATAATGGACTCTAGAATCGCGCCGTAATTTACGCGCGAATGATAAATGTTATACGCCGAGTAGTAAAGGTTCTGTACGTCCACGAACACCCCAATTCTCTGATCTTCATATTTTGCGGTCTTTGACCGCGCTAAAGGATTTAAAGCCATACTATGAAATTTCTAATTTCCAATTTCTAATTTCTAAACAATGTGACAATTTTCCAATGTTTAAAACATTCCGAAATTGTTTGAAAATTGAAAATTTTAAATTGTAAAATCAATTGACTAGTTTTCTAAAATTTTGTCTGAACTGCCGGGCAAAGACTCTTCTATTACCTTGGTCTCTATAGCCTGCAATTCTGAAGCTCGCTCGACCTTTTCATTTAATTTGCCAAAGGAATTGTTAACTCCGTCCAAAGAAGATTTGGCATTGGTAATATGACGCGATAACACATCAAGCTCCCTGCCGAATTTTCCGGCCTCGGTTTTGATGGCCGAAAAATATTTCATTACTTCCATAGCCATGGCATTTACCTTTTGCCCTTTTAGGGCCTGGGCCACAATGTGAATATAGTAATACATGGCCTGGGGCGAAACCAGTGATATTTGCTTGATTCTAGCATGCTCCATAACTGCATCATTTCGCAGTATTTCATAATATACCGCTTCAGAAGGCACATACATCAGGGCAAAGTCATAAGTTCTTTCCTGCGGCAAAATATATTTCTTGGCAATGTCATCTATATGTTTTTTAACATCCCTAACGAAGCTCTTTTCATAAACAATTCTGTCCGTATCGGTGGCCGCAGAATGAATGGCGTTAAAATTTTCCAAGGGGAACTTTGAATCTATGCATAAAATGCGGCCGTCCAATTCTATCATGGCATCCACCGTTTCTCCGCTCTTGAATTTATATTGCATCTTAAAACTGCTGTGGGGTAAATGCTGGCTTAAAAGCTGCTCAAGCATTGTTTCGCTGAAGTTTCCGCGGGTCTTTGGCGCAGATAAAAAATCGCGCATAGACCGGTTAAATTCGTTCACACTGCCAAGCTCTTTCTGAAGTCCGCCGATGAGCGCCGCGGCTTTGTCAAGCCGAGTGTTGAGTTCAGTGGTGTTTTTATCCAAACGGTTTTCAAGGCTACCGCGCATTTCCTTCATCCACTCGGTCACCATTTTTATAGCTTCAGAATCTCGGCTTTCGCCTTCAAACTTTTTGTGCACAAAAAAAGCCAATCCGGCGAACGAAACTATTATCACCCCTAAAATCAGTAAAATTTCGTTAGACATTTTGTTTCTCCTACTAGCCACTTACTACTAACTACTAGCTAGTACATTATACACTATCACTTCACCCTCCTAAACTTCCAAACTTTAGGTTAGAAACTTAGGAGGGTGGGAGGCGGCAACTGTGGCCGCGCTCCCTCCATTCTACGAGCGTCGTGGTCGCCGGCCCGCGCCGTGAAGCGGTACGGTTGGCACCTTCGCCGCGCGCGATACTTCACTAATCGTCCGGCACCAGAAGCGGGCGGCCTGCTCGAGTATGTCCTCATCGGACATGTCTTCGGCGTCGACAACCAGGATGGTGCCGAGCGCTTCCGCCGCCGGTATGGTTACGGTGTCCCCGGCAACCGGATCGATTTCCTCCCAGCCAGCCAGCTCCAGCTTGCGCCGAAGTGGCTCACCAGTAACCTTCCATAAACCCATGATTACCCGTCGGCCCTCGAAGGTAACATCGGTGCGCAGGTGGGAAGAATCATTCTTCGGCCAATACCACCCGTCGCATCTAGCGACCACCCAGTTGCGCGGATGCTCGTGGTCAATCTTGTCCGGATTCTCCCAGCGCGCTTGCAGCGGCCGCTCTGTCCGGATCGCAACCAGAAGCGCCGCGAACGCGAGAAGGAACGCGAGAAGGGCCCCTGACAACCTCAAGATCCATCCGAACTTACGCATGATAATCCTCCGTGTGAGTCTATGCCGCAGAGCGCGGCCATGCGTACGACTATTTAGCCGTAGTAAAGAAAAGACTTAAATCTACTCTTTACCAAGGCCAAACTATTTAAGAAACTTCTGGGAGCGCAAGCGCGAGGCTCGCGCTCCCCCTATAAATTCACTGGCAATTGCGGGTGCCAGTTAACCCCGGGCTGCGCTACCGCTTCCTGCGAAGGGTGAGGCCGGGATGGAACATGACCTCATCGTGTTCACCGATGACCAGTGCCGCGATTGCATCTTCGAACGGCTTGCAGAGCGAATCCCCTTCGTCGGGACGGTCCGTCATCACGGCCTCCTCGCACACGGAACCGAGCAGGTACGGACAGTCGATGACGTTGAAGTGGTAGCGCATACGGCAAGGTTCCCCTGCGTATCTGCAGTTGACGTGGGTAAACCTGATACCCACGCAGAGGACGGAATCGCCCTCGCTGATCTCGCTCACCGTGCCCGCCGCGCCAGTGTCGTCGTCGCCGATGACTCCCTGTCCCACGACTTCCACTTCGACTACTGCGACCCCCCTGATGATTGCCAGTTGCTCGCTCACGTTTCCTCCTGTGCTAGTGATTACCGACATTCGTCGGCCGAACTGCGACTTTCACTTTAGCCGCCAGTAAAGAAAAGACCTAAATCTGCTCTTTACTGGGGCCAAAAAATTTAGCATATATTATGCACTACTGTTTTCACCCTCCTAAACTTCCAAACTTTAGTTTAGAAACTTAGGAGGGTGGCGGCTGCAACAGCGGCAGGCCGCCTACACTCTTACTTCAATCCCCCTTTCGTCACTTCGTCAGTTGCCGATCCGGGTGACCAGGTTGGTCACCGGGTCGTAGTAGAACGTCACGTTCTCGCGCCCGATCAGATCGGGCACCTGATCAAGCCCGCGCGTGCAGGCCGACAGGCGCTTTAGCTCGCCGATCTGCACCACCGGTCCCTGACGGACCGTGCCATCGCTCAAAACATAGAACGCTTCGCCCTGACCGTATACGCCCCCCGACCACTCGTCCGCTTCGGGCAGACCGCCGGCCGGACATGGTGCAACCTCATACTGGGGCCAGACCGCAATATCCTGGTACGTGAAGCCGCTGGGTCCGTAAACAATCTCGACCCGGAGCCTCTGGCCAAATTCGCCCAACTGCACGATCGGCACCAGACGCTCGAACGTCTCACTGACCAGTAGATCGGGGCGGCCGTTGACCAGCACGCGCGTACGCGACGAGATCTGGCCGATGAGCGAGTCTCTGACCTCGCGGCCGTTGAGCTCGCCACTGATGCGCATCTGCCCCATCTGGGTGAATGAGATCGTGGCCCATTCATAAGTCGCGAGCTTCGGCGGCAGCTGCGGTGCGATGGCTTGGCCGGTTTCCAGCACAGCGAGTGGTTCCAGGCCGCGACGCGTCACTTCCGCGTGCATTGCGGCATTCTTGGCATCATCCGCATATGTCGTGCCTGCGGCCATCGCCGCGAGCGTTCCATTGTCCATGTCGCGGAAACCGTACGGGTCCGCCCTCGCGGCCCGGTACTGAACCACGGACACCGCGATGACCGCCAGCACAGCGATCAATAGCAATGGGCCGACCGCGCGTTTGGA
>MFES01000001.1:69661-72260 GCA_001779955.1 Candidatus Doudnabacteria bacterium RIFCSPHIGHO2_02_FULL_46_11
TGAATTGGACCAACATGAGACCCTCCGTGTTGTTGGTGATGCCGCAGAGCGCGGCTGCGTACGACTCTTTAGCCGTAGTAAAGAAAAGACCTAAATCTACTCTTTACCAAGGCCAAAAATGATTACCTTATATTATACTCTTTTTCAAGAAATCTGTCAATATTCAACTGTTTATTACGTTTGTGGGAGGGGCGGCGCTTGGCCGGCCCTCCCCCGCTTTCCTCAATCGCGATCCCATGACTGACCGTCATACTGCCCTTCCATGGGGAGGCGCGATATTTCCCGGAGAAACTTGTAAGCGCAGTACTTCCGCCAGAGCTCGGGCACACTAGCAACGAGAATCGCCAGTACACCCACGGCCGGCCAGATACTGAACATGATTGCCTGGAACTTCCATCCAGACAACAATATTTCGGCATCGTACAACCCGGCCCCAGCACGCTCCACGTGAAGCGCGCCAGCGAGCATCATGGCGATCCCGAACAGAACGCCCAGGCAAAATGCCAATGCGCCTACACGGATTTTCTGCAACATACCCTGCTCCTTTCTGTTCATGTCTCCCCCTTTCAGCGCTTTTGATATTATGCTCTAAAATTATTATTTTGTCAAACTAAAATCGCGTAAATTGATAATTAAAAAGATAATCTCTGAAAAAGAAAAATCCCCACCGGATGGTGAGGAATTTTTCTCATGGCGGGGACGGCGGGGCTCGAACCCGTAACCTTCCGCGTGCACAAATCCAATATTTTCATATTGGCATGGACTATATCTTCACCATATCAACCAATTGGCAGACTTAGGTGCTCTGGTATCTAGTCTCTACGGCGCCCCCGCAAGTAATTGCGAGGTTCCCTCGGTATTCGCATATCTGCTATCTGGCAGGCTTAGCCTTTACCGATATCCCAGAGAGTTTCAATCCTGATTTCTCAAGAAAGCTGCACGTCTACAGGCGGATGCTCTAACCAATTGAGCTACGTCCCCATGACTTTACGCATGCGTATAAGTCATGCGTGTTAATGTGCCGCGGAGGCGGCAACTGTTAGACGCAAGATTGCCTAGTTCCTTGCGAAGCAAAGACAATCTTACAGTCCCCACAGCAGCGCTCCGCGTAAGTCCCAATTTTCTAATCTCAATTTCCAATCAAATCCCAATAATTAAAATCCAAATTGGGAAATTAAGTCATTGAGAAATTGATTGGTTATTAAAGTTTGGTCATTGGGATTTACAGTGCGAAGCACTGCTGGTGCCGAGAGTGGGACTCGAACCCACGACCTGGCGCTTATGAAACGCCCGCTCTTACCAGCTGAGCTACCTCGGCAAAGATTGCTTTTTAAAAGCTTCTATTAAACCCAATACCTTATATTGCAAACGGCTACTTTTCAATACTCTTAGTCTAGCTATGCCGTAATATTCATTATAATTACTGTAAACTTTTTTGGGAAGTATATTGATATAGTATGGCTTGCCAAACTGGTTTAGGGGCAGGCCGAGCAATTTAGACCAAAAGTTTTGAACCTCCCCTATTCTGCCTTCGTGTATGCGGTTGATCTGAATGGTTATTCTAATCAAATCTTTCTTGATGCCCAGTATTTCGCGCATATACCGGCAAGCCAGAAGAATCATTTTAGGGTCAGAATTGACGAAGATAAGCCGGTTGTCAGTCTTCGAGCCTTCCGCCCAATATAGACATGTTCCTGCAACTAACAAATCGCGGTTCGATAAGCGATCAACAGTCTTCAGACCATCCTCTTTGTAAGCTTCTAATAGTCTAAGTTTTCTCTGCCTATTGATATCTGCGCCAATCATCCTGCCAGCGTGCCCACCCTTCACCATGTTAGCCAACAGCTTCTCTTTTTGGCCATTGGTGAGAGTTATATTTCTGCACCACAGACTTACAGATGATTTTGATACACCTACCCTCTTGGCAATAGTAGAAATGCTAAGACCCATCTCCCTTAATTTTTCTGCCCGCAATCGTGAAACCGATTTAGCCATGTTAATATATTACCATACAATGGCTGTCCAATACTATTGATGATAAGAAAGCGAAAAACTAGAAGCTTTGGTCATTCAAATCCACCTGCGACAAAGTTTGTCACAGATGGCGCAATATTTTTTGGTTGCGGGGGTTGGATATTTCACTGCTCTCCGCCCAAGGCGGATGCGCTTTGGAACCCCTCGGTTCCAATTCCTCCGCTGCGGGGAAACTACCGTTTTCCCGATCCCTTTCCTGTTCAAATCCATCCACGCTTAATGACTATAATAGTTCATCAAAATAAACATAGATGGTGTAATATTTTTTGGTTGCGGGGGTTGGATTTGAACCAACGACCTCAAGGTTATGAGCCTCGCGAGCTACCGGGCTGCTCCACCCCGCATTGACTAATATACCACAATTATATATTTAAGGCAACACTCAAAACTCATTTGATATGCTAAAATAATTATCTACCGAGCTCACCACCTTCCCCTAAGGAGGTTTCTCCATGCAAACTACTCGCATCGAAGTGACCACGGCACAGACGAAGGGTGAGGTATCGCCGTCTCAACCTGGCCCGGAGCCCGATGAGCACGATGATACTGACACGGATGTTCGGCG
>MFES01000001.1:72303-80117 GCA_001779955.1 Candidatus Doudnabacteria bacterium RIFCSPHIGHO2_02_FULL_46_11
CGATACACCAAACGAGGATGCGACTCTACAAATCCTTTTGGACGTCCAGATTTGTTGCCACGATGGTATCTGTTGTTAAGTCCGATATCTACCGTAGTCGTCGCGAGAAAAGGATTTATCCTCGTTCTGGCGTCTGGGTCAACTGACCTGAAGTGAAATTAGACTAGGCTCGCTTTTTGCGCGAGGTTTTCTTAGCCGGCTTGCGCTTGGCGGTCTTTCGTTTCTTGGCTGCCATTGCTTTTTTTCGTTCTGGTTGCAAGTCATCTAATTATTTTAAGACGACTTACTTCCGCTTAAATGTTAACGGGTAGACCATGACCATTTCATTTTTGTATAAAACCTTGTTGTTGTTTTTAAAAAAACTTTTTCTTTCGCGCTCACAATGCATCTTATTTTAATTTTAACAGTCGGAGTCGTGTTGTGTCAAGCCCGCTGCACATATTTATACACACGCCTATAACTTTTCGAAATTCTTATAACAATTTATACACGAGTTGCGCAATTGTATTCGCCGCACCATGCGGCATTAAGTTAAAAATATTTTGCGAGATAACTTTTTGTTTCTCTTTATCTTGGATTAGCTTGATTATTTCTTCAGATAATTTTTCCCCGCTAAGTTCTTTTTCGTTCAAAACAACTGCCGCGTTTTTTTCGGCAAGCAGCCTGGCGTTCGCTTCCTGATGCGAATCGGGTATGGGAATAATGATTGCCGTCTTGCCTAAATATGAAAGTTCCGAGATATTGGCAAGACCGGCGCGAGAAACAACAATATCGGCCGCGGCATAGGCGTCCGGAGTTTCCGTTGTCAAAAATTGAATTCTGTAATACCCGGGGCTAATATGGGCCAAAAAATCATAGGAACTGCTCACGTGGCGCCCGGTTTGATGAATAACCTGCACCCCCCTGTCTAAAAGCCCGTTAACAGAAGCCTCAATCAGCTCATTAATCCGCAAAGAGCCACCACCACCGCCAAAAACGAATACCACCGGCCGGTTAGAATCAAGCTTGAACATATCTAATCCCTGATGACGATTTCCCTTTGACAAAAAATTCCGAACTGGATTCCCCGCTACCAAAGCATAGGGTGAGTATTTTTTTTGTTCGGGAAAAACTACGCTCATACTACTAGCCAAAGGCATAGTCAACTTTGTTGACAGCGATAGCTCGATATCCTGATGGTGTATCAATATTTTTCTCCGCAGCAGCCAAGCTGCCCAAATAACAGGCACTCCTACATAACTGCCCGCATTCACCACTACCCCAACCCCATGCCTAATAAGCAGCAGCATCGACTTTGCCACCGCAATCGGCAAAACAAATAAATCGTAAATATTCGTCCACGAAAAATATCGGCGCCATTTTACCGTTGGAATACTGTAAAACTTCAGCCCCGCTCCTTCGGCCAGTTTTCTCTCCGGGCCCGAATTGCCCCCGACAAAAATTAAATTTAACTCCGGCCGCTCGGCTTTTATGACCTCGGCAATGGCCAAAAGCGGCGTTACCGGGCCGCCCGTGCCTCCTCCGGCAAATAATATTGTTTTAGCGGGCTTATGCGCGGCCGACTTCAGGCGGGGCAAAGCCCGTTCCCCGGCCCGCTCTTGGCCGATTTCTGTATTGCCACCTCCGCTTTGATCTCGCTGTAGACTTACTACACCTTCAATCAAATGCTCGGTGTCGCCTTGAACTCGGCTCAAGCGCGTAAGCCCTAAGTTAGATTGATTCATCCTGTATATTTACCCCAATAAATCTTTAAGCTTTGTGTTAAAGCCAGAAATACTTGTTAATTGATTAGCTAAATAAATAAGCACTGTATTATCGATTCTGCGGTCAAGATTTATTATGTTTAATTCTAGAATTAATTACGTAATTAAATACTTACCTACCTTGCTATATTCCACGATACCAGCAGAATATTGGGGAAGTTATACAGGATTCATCCTGGATAATTACCTCGATAATCTTGGAATTCATTCTGGACTTCAAGTTATAAGGTTTAAATTAGTTAATAATTATATTACCTGTGATTTTGGCTATTTCCAAGATTTAAGGCAATGGATCGAGGTAGTATCACAGGGCTTCATAGATTTGTAGAGTTTTATCGACTGTATCCTCCCAGGAATAAAGCTTGGCCTGCTCAAAACCCAGAAACTTTAAATCCATGCGCTTACTATGATTTAACAACAGTCCGTCAATGACCTTTGTGGCATAGTCGACCTCCCGAAAGTTAAAGTAATGGGCCGCCTGGCCGTAAACCTCGCGAAAAACATCGGTATCAGCCACGGCCACCGGCGTGCCGCAGGCTTGAGCCTCTACTCCGGGCAGCCCAAAACCTTCGTTGGGCGAGGCATTAACGTAAACTTCGGCCTGGCGGAAGAGCGCGGGCATATCCTCGTTCTCGACAAAGCCCGGCGCTATTAGCCTATCTTTATATTTGCCGGCCGCCGCCTCGACTTGCTCCCTTACCTCCGGGTGCCAGGGGTCTTCCTTGCCGGCTAAAACCAGTTGCAAGTCCGAATGACGCGCGGCCAGCTTTTCAAAAACCGTGGCTAAAAATGGCAGATTCTTTTTTACCTCCCACACTCCGACAAACAAAATGTAAGGCTGCTTAATGCCGTACTTCTCGCGCAGGGTATAAATCTCTCCGGGCAGTTCCTCGCGGTTGAATTCCGGCCCCACGCCCTCGGCCACGGTGTAAATCTTCCTGGCCGGCATGTCCGGATAAAATTGCAAAATTTCCTGCTTGCTGAATTTGGAAACGGCTATAACCGCGCGCGAACCGAATAAAGCGCGCTTCATAACCCAGCGGTAGGCCAAATGTTTATACCAGCTGTCCCGCCTGTGGCCGAAGATTTTATGATGTACCATGTCGTGCACCGTAACCACAAAATCACCGTTATAAAATATAGGCACATTAAAATTAGGAAAATGAACGACCTGGGCATTCAGCCGCATCAAAAGAAGCGGTAAAACCAATTGCTCAGCCCAAGAATAATGAGATATTTTAGTCGGTACCAGCCGAACGTTTTTAGCTCCTTTAACAATATGCTCGCGAATATAAGTTTCGTCTGCCGGACGAACTAAAAAGGTAAATTGATGATCGCGGCCTTGTATGGGCAAACGCGAAATAAGCTCGCGCGTATAAACGCCGATGCCAAAACTATGTCCGAACATTCTTGCGTCAAAAACTATTTTCATCCTGTATATTTACCCCAATAAATCTTTAAACTTTGTGTCAAAGCCAGAAATACTTATTAAATAGTTAGTTATGGAAATAAGTATTGTATTATCTATTCTGCGTTCAAGATTTATTATATTTAATTCTAGAATTAATTACGTAAGCAAAGCTTGCGCCGATCAGTTCTCGCTGCGCTCGCCTTCGGAGCCCCGAGGCGGCGTAATTAAATACGTACCTACCTTACTACACTCCACAATACCAGCAGAATATTGGGGAAGTTATACAGGATTCATCCCGTACTCTCCAAAAACTTTTTAAATTCACCCAAAGCGCGGCCGCGGTGGCTGATGCTTATTTTTTCCAAGCGGTTCATTTCTGCAAATGACTTGTCGAAACCCGCGGGCATAAAAACCGGATCCCAGCCAAAACCGCCTTCGCCTCTTGGCTCGATAATAGTCCCCTCTACCACGCCTTCAAAAAAATGAATGTCTTCGGCGTTGTGAGCGTAGCCGATCAGACATTTGGCATAGGCGCGAAAATCGCCCATTTGTTTGGCCACATTATAAATACCCTCGGGCCTCAGCACCTTATAAAACCATTTGCTAAATGTGCCCGGTAAATCGTTAAGGCTTTTCATATAGAATGACGTATCCTCGACGAAAAAATTGCCCTGATGATGCTTTAAAGCTTCCTCAAGTTTGAATTTGATAATTTCGTGAGGGTCGAGAGATTGGATTTCCGGCAAATCCAGATCCATCTGTTCCAGATCCGGAATAAAGGTCTTGGCCTCCTCAAATTTGTTCTTATTCCCGGTAATGAAATAGAGCATGAAAATTTCTAATTACTAATTGACCTAATTTCTAAAACCAATTGCGGCCTGCTCCAATATATTTAAAGTTGCGTCGGCCGTTTTTTGCCAAGTAAATCGACTCGCCCATTCCCGGCCGCGACCAATTAAAGTATCGCGTAAAGCTTGGTTTGTCAAAAGGACGTCCAAAGCCTGCTTTAATTCCGTAACATTTAAGGGATTGACCAGTATTGCCGCGCCTCCCGAAGTTTCAGGCATCGAAGAATTGGTCGAGGCAATCACCGGCGTGCCGAGGCTTTGCGCTTCGATTATGGGTAAGCCAAAACCTTCGTAAAATGAAGGCAACACGCATATTTTGGCCCTTTGATAAAGCTCCCGTTTCTCCGCATCCCCTACCTGCCCCAATATAAGTACGTTCTTTGTGCGAAAAGCCGCGCCTAAGGCCGCCCTATCTTTTTGCGGAAAAAAACTTCCGGCCAAAACCAAATGCAAATCGGAAAATTTATTTTGCAACAATTCAAAGGCTTTCAAAAGAGCAAGGACATTTTTTCTCGGTTCAACACTGCCTATATATAAAATATAATCATTCGGAAGCTTCATTGCCCGCTCCGTCATCTGATTGACCTGGGAAACGCCAAGCGGCACGACATGAATTTTTTGCGAATCGATTTTGTACAGATCGCCCAGATCTCGGGCGGTGGAACCGGATACGGCAATAATAGCTTTTGCCCTTTGCGCCTCGCGGCGCGTATCGACTAATTTATGCCACAAATTTCTTTTCAGCGAATAAATCGGTTGAAATCTCTCTGCCGAAAGATCATGTACTGTCAGCACCGATGGCACAAAAACGGAAAGAGCGTGAAACATAGGGTTGGGAAAGAAAAATATGTCAACACCACCGACAACTTCATCCATTTTAGGGCGCGTAAGAAAACGCATGCTTCCGTTGAATATCTTGCTGGGTAGGGGCTGGCCAAAAAATTTATGCCCGGCCGCGACAAAATCTTGAACCAATTTATCCGCCGACAACCGCTTTGTTCCGAACAGTTTGAATTGATGGTTATTCCCGGCCTTCAACCAAACCGCAAGAATATTGCGCAAGTAGCTGTCAACTCCGGTGGTAAAAGGCGTATCAAGGGCTCTGATGTCTACTCCTATCTTTAATGCCATACACACTTCAACAAAATCATCCTTATAAACTCCAGTTTGTAAGGATGTTATTTTTCAATGTTTGCGGCCTTGAAATTAGCATACCAGTTATCAACCAGACTTTTAATCCTCTGCCTAAAAATAAGCTTATCAAATTGCTTGGCATGATTCCTAATTACCTCGACGTCAAACCGACGTACATCAAACACCTGCACGGCCTGCTTGATTGCCTCAACCGATTGCTCGTTGAAAAACAAGCCCGTTTTGCCGCCTACGACCGTTTCCAAGGCCCCGCCGGCCGCGTAAGCAATAACCGGCGTACCACAGCTCATTGCCTCAAGCGGCATAATACCGGCATCCTCTTCGGCTGGAAAAATAAAAGCCTGCGATTCCGAATATCGGCGCCTTAATTCTTCATCTGAAATGCGCCCTAAAAATTCAATGTTCGGTTTGGCAATTTTTCGGAGTCTGGCCGAATCAGTACCGGAACCGGCTATCTTTAGAGGCAGCTCTAAATCATTAAAGGCTCGTACAACCAACTCTATTTTTTTATAAGGCTCCAAACGCGAAGCCGCAAAAAAATAATTTTCCTTTCGGCCTTCGGGATGGAAAAATTCCGTATCCACCGGCGGATAAACCACGACACTTTCGCGGTTATAATATTTTTTTATTCGTTCTTGTACGGTTTTAGAATTGGCAATGTAGTAATTGGGCCTTTGCGCGGCTTTGTAGTCCCATTTTTTCACGACGGACAACACCGGAGGTATCAGCCATTTAATAAACGCGGGGTATTTGAGAGATTTCACGTAATCCTTGCCCGAAATCCACAAGTAGCGGGTGGGCGTATGGCAATAGCAAACCAGCAGGGTATTTTTCGGAACCCTCACGCCCTTGGCAAAAGCCGAAGCGTCAGCCAGGACAATGTCATAATCTTTAAAATTAAAACTCTCTATGGCCCAAGGCATCAACGGCAAAAACCAGCGATGAAAATCGGTGGCAAAAGGAATGTATTGCAAAAAACTGACCTTCTTTTTGTAAAAAGAAAAAAGATTTTTTATTTTCGGTCCGTTATAGATGAGGGTATGAATAGGCGCGTCGGGATAAATATATAGCAGTTCCTGCAAAACGCGTTCCGCGCCGCCCAATTGCGTCAAAAATTCATGCACCAAGGCAACGCTCGGTTTTTCGTTATTCATTTTGCGACGACAACCTGCCGGTTAAAAGCAGCCAGGCAGTTTTAAAAATAATTTTTATATCTCCCCATAACGACCAGTTTTCAATATAATACAAATCAAGCCTAACCTCTTCCTCAAAGGATAAACTCGGGTTCTGCATCTGCGCGATTTGCGTAAGGCCGGTAAGGCCGGGTTTGATTGTAAAAAGCCTAAGATGCTTATCTTTGTAATTACTGACCTCATCAAGGATATGAGCTCTGGGGCCGACCAAACTCATATCGCCTTTTAAGACGTTCCAAAACTGCGGCAACTCGTCGAGCTTGGCTTTTCTAATAAAACGTCCCACCCGGGTAACCCTCGGGTCATTGGCAATTTTCGGTATAAAGCCGGGGCGAATACTCGACTCTTTAGTCAATTTTTCACGCAGAGCGTCAGCGACTTCGCCACCGTAACCCTGGCCGGTGGACAAATGCGTTTGCATACTCCGGAATTTATAAAAGGTAAATTCCCGGCCATAGCCTGCCCTGGGCGCCACGTAAATCGCGCGACCCGGGCTATCTAAACGAACGGCTATATATACGGCTAAAAATATAGGCGACAAAAAAACTAAGGCCAAACCACTGGCCAAAAGGTCGGATGTACGTTTCACAACTCTGCCCCAACCGTCTAGCGGCGTGCCTTTTAATTTAATAATCGGCGAATCGGAAATCATTTCCACTTCCATGCGCCGCGTGGAAACTTCAAAAATATTCGGCACAAAATTGAATTTTATTCCGCGGTCATGGCAAAAAATAACCAACTCCGCGCTTTTCAAGGAAGTCATGTCAGGGTCTATTTGCAGAAACTCATCTACGCGGTTTTGCGAATGTAGCTCATCCAACTGCTTTAGCAAATCAGGGCTGGTTGAATCCAAAACTCCGGCAACCTTGTAGCCAAGCGAAGGTATTTTTTTTATCGAATCCAAAATTCTGGCGTCGCTTTTCGGCCCTTGCGAGATGACAAGCCGGTGGGCACCGTGGCCTCTTTTCAATTGTCCGTCACGAATAAAACGTAAAATAATACGACCGGCCATAAGCATAACCAAAGTAATAGCGCCGCTTATCAGTACTATTAAACGCGAAGGAAATACGTTTCTGTCGAAAAAGAAAATAAGGATAACAACCATTAGGGCAGTGGCAACGGCTGCAAATATTTTTAAAAGTTCGGGACCCAGCCGGTCAGTGGAGCGAACACTGTAAAGTCCGTAAACAGCCAGTACCACTAAAAAGAAAGGGATAATCAAAATAATTGTCCTTATGTAATCGAAGGGATTGATTTCGAAAACTATCGGCCAAATGTAGGCAAACTTAATGCGCAGGAAATATGCAAAAACCGCCGAGGCAATTACCATGGCGGCATCGAGTGGTATGGCAAGAAGATTAAACAGTAGTTCGGCTCGCTTCATCCTGTATAGTTACCTCGATAATCTTGGGTTTTGGTTCGACCCAAGGTCAATAGGTTCAATAAT
>MFES01000002.1:0-2790 GCA_001779955.1 Candidatus Doudnabacteria bacterium RIFCSPHIGHO2_02_FULL_46_11
TTACTTATTTATCCCGAGCGGCAAGTTTCAGTTCGGCCAAGTCAAGCTTTTTCATTTTCAGGAAAGCTTGGGTCACGCGCGCGATTTTTTTCTCATCTTTGTCTTTTAACATTTCATTTAGGGCGCTGGGCACGATTTGCCAGGAGAGGCCGTATTTATCCTTTAGCCAGCCGCACTGTTCGGATTCAGGTACAGCCGAAAGGGCGTCCCAGTAATGATCTATTTCTTCCTGGTTTTCACAATTTACCATAAATGAGATTGCTTCATTGAATTTAAAAAGCGGCCCGGCCGAGATGGCCATAAAGGGCTGGCCGTCAAGCTCGAATGAAACAACATCGGCATCGCCCGAGGGCGTGTCATGAAGGGTGGTCACATTATTGATTTTTGAGTTCGGGAAAACGGACACGTAGAACTCGGCGGCCTCCATGGCTTCTTTGTCGTACCATAAATGGGGCGTGATTTTTAGCATAAATTTTATTTAATATTGGTTTATTTAGTATAAACAAAAAAATCTTATTGACAATAGGATATTGTGGAAAATAGACATACTGTAGTAGGAATTTGTTTTGGACTGCTGTATTATCAAATTAATGAATGTTACCAGCCGAAGAGTTCAATATACTTATTACTCGTTAACTTTGCTTTCGACCTTGGCGGCCTCTTTTATTTGGGGAATTAATACCCTGTTTTTGTTAGATGCCGGGTTGTCTAATACTGCGGCCTTTGCCGCGAACGCCTTTTTTACCTTAGGCCAAGTGTTTTTCGAAGTCCCAACCGGCGTAGTGGCGGATACGCGGGGCCGGCGCACCTCTTATGCCTTAGGGGCGGCAACTTTACTTGTAACGACTCTGGCTTATTATTGGCTTTGGCAAATACACGGGCCGTTTTGGGCCTGGGCTGTTGTGTCAGCCGGTTTAGGTTTGGGCTTTACATTTTTCTCCGGCGCGACCGAGGCTTGGCTGGTTGATGCGCTTAATGCCACTGGCTTTACCGGAAGTCTTGATTCGGTTTTTGGCAGGGGTCAGGCCATAAGCGGCGTCGCTATGCTTATCGGGTCAGTCAGCGGCGGTCTTATAGCTCAAGCTACTAATTTGGGAGTGCCTTATATTCTTCGGGCAGTTGTGCTAGGGCTTACTTTGCTCGTGGCCCTGACTTATATGCGCGATTGGGGCTTTACCCCGCGCAAGGGCTTAAAACCCATGCAGCAGGTGCGCTCGGTTCTTTCTTCGGCCATTGAAAACGGCTGGCGCAAGCCGCCGGTACGTTGGGTAATGCTCTCCGCGCCGTTTACCGTAGGCGTGAGTTTTTATGTTTTCTACGCTATGCAGCCTTATTTGTTGGAGCTTTATGGAGATCCGGAAGCTTACGGCATTGCCGGTTTGGCCGCGGCTATAATTGCCTGCGCGCAAATCCTTGGCGGCATGTCGGTTAATTTTATCAGGAAATTTTTTGCCAGGCGCACCACGATTTTGATAGGCGCCGTGGCTTTTAGCGTGCTGACGGTAGCCCTGCTTGGCATAGTTGAAAATTTCTGGGCGGCTATCGGCTTTTTGGTAATTTGGGGCCTGCTTTTCTCCTTAACTAGCCCTGTGCGCCAGGCCTATCTTAACGGTTTAATAAGATCAGAAGAGCGCGCTACCGTGCTGTCTTTTGATGCTTTGGTCGGTTCAAGCGGCGGCGTGGTAACACAGCCGGCGCTTGGCCGCGCGGCCGATGTTTACGGCTACCCGCAGTCTTATTTGATAAGCGCTGTTTTTCAAGCAGGCGCCTTGCCGTTTTTGCTGGCCGCCCGCAAACAAAAGCCGGACTCCGACATTATCTCGAAGCAATAAAAAAAGCACCTCTTTTGACAGGCGCTTTCTAACAATCAAGCGGTATTTAACAGCAGTTCTTGAGTTTATCTTTTATTTCCAAAGCTCGCTCGTTTGTTTTTGGGCCGCCCGTAGAGTTTTTTACAAACATAAAATAAATTATTGCCATAATAATTAATCCTAAAATAAAGATCGGCCAGTTTTTTGAAATAATCGAATAGGCCGCAGCAAATCCGGCGGGGATGAACACGGATTTAAAAAGCAGGCTTGGCTGCTTATTTATTTTTTTGTCGGCGGCGTAGGCTAAGCCTACCACCGATCCGCCCATAAGCATGGCGATGACCATTGGATCAAAATTATAACCGGTAAAATAGGCCAAAATCAGCCAGATCCAGGTGAGTGCTACTCCGGCGCAAATCGGGCAAATTGGGCGAACGATGCGCATCGCATTGAATAGGTTTGCCAGGAAAGTAACTACCAGAATTGATAATACAGCCAGAGCAATAGTCATATATTTACATCAAAAAAATAATCAAACCAAGCAATATCATGGCTACACCGCCGAACAGACGCATGTTTGTTCTTTCCTGCTTTTGCCAGGTCTGTACCTTATCCAACAGTGTGCGGTTGCTGGCAATAAACAGAATGATAACTAGCGGTAAGACAAAAATGATGTTGTAAAGAAGCAAGTAGCCGAAACCTTTGGCGTAAGTGGCCGTATCTCGAAGTAAGCCTATGACCATAAGATAAGGACCTCCGGTACAGGGGAATTCGCATAAGCCAACCAAGGCGCCCAAGATAAAGGCCGTAGGCAGGGAAATTCTATTCATCAACTCGGCGATTTTTCCGTGGGCCGCGCTTGGAATTTTGAGTTTAACGGGGAAGCGGGGGAAGAACTCGTTGATAATATTAATTAAGCCAAAGGCAATCAGGATGCCTGCGCCCAGCTTGCCCATAAAGTGAGGGGTGTTGAAAATAT
>MFES01000002.1:2842-18382 GCA_001779955.1 Candidatus Doudnabacteria bacterium RIFCSPHIGHO2_02_FULL_46_11
GCAGGGATTAATGCTGTCTATTAATGCGGCAATAGATACCAAAGGTAAAAGCCAAGTTCCCTCGTTGCTTAGATTCCAAATTAACAAACTGCCGCCGGATATATTTTTAAAAACGAAAACCGCGCCCACTAGCACCATTAAGCCAATTATTAATAACCACAAATTTTTTGTTTCGTTGGGGGGTGGGGTTTGTTCGGGATGGCAGTGCTCGTGCTGGTTTGGTGGATTATCCATAATTTAATCATCATTAATATTCCGACACTCTTAAGAATATCGGAATATTTTATGGTGTAACGTTGGCGGTAAAGGCTAAAAGCAGCGGCGAGCCCTGCTTGGTTTCTACTATAATTTGTCTGTCTGCGAGTCCTATGCCGGCGGGACCGTGCGCGTTAGGATCATAAATTGCCTTAACCTGGGCCTCCTGTCCGGGTGCTAAAGTTTTGTTTATTTCCGGGATGCCGCTATGGCCAGGCATGCCAAATGGTCCGAATTCCAAGTCTTCAAGCAGCAGGGCCACCTGGGTGCACATGCAGGAGGTATACAATTTGCTGATTTCCAAGGGTTCCGCTGTAGTGTTTTTGATTTTGTAAATATGATCAACTTTACCGTTTTTCATAGAAATATCGCCAAAATCGAAACTGGTATGGTCGGCGGTCAGCAGTACCGGCCCGTTCTGTTCGCCAACGATATCGCCATGAGTATCATTTTGCGGCTGGATAAACGCCGCTACTCCGCCTAAAACCAGAATCCCCGCGGCTATGACCAGAATTACCTTGAATTCTTTGTTCATATTTGAGTTATTTGTTTTTATCGATCCACTTGAGCATGGCAAGTATTGCCACCAGCAGGAATAACCAGATTAAAACCATGGTAATCCAGCCGCCCCAGTGCATGTTGCCATTCCAGCCCATCATGGGCAAGGCGTAATAATTATCGTAGTCTTCGGGGTGGGCGTAGGCGAACAGGGGAGTAAAAGCAAGCAGAGCTAGGGCCAGAATATATTTAATCATAGATTTTCCTTATTTCTTTTTTGATAATTTATAAATATCCACAATTTCCTTGACAGCGTTGTGTTCTTTGCCCGATTTCATTTGGTGTAGCACGTGCGTGGCCAGGTGATTTTGTAAGATTTGGTCCTCAAAACTAGAGAGCGCGCTTTTAACCGCCAAGGATTGATGTATAATGTCTATACAGTAAATATCGCTCTCAACCATTTTCTGAAGACCCCGAACTTGCCCTTCAATTTTTTTGAGCCGATTGATAGCTTTGTTCTTGATAATCGCTTTCATATCTCAAAGTATACCCCTAGGGGGTATAATATGTCAATTTAATATTAAATTAGTCGTATGGGTAAAAAAGAACTTATTGTTATTATTGTCATTGCCGTTATTATCGCGGGCGGGGGTTTAATCTTGGCCCTTAATCAACCAGAGACACCGGCGGGGCAGGGTCAACTGGGCGCCGAGTATGCTATTCAGGGCGCCGAGCACATAGATGTTGGAACGGATCATATTGTCTATAACAGCAACCCGCCGACCTCCGGTCCACATTATGTCGATCCGGCCGCTTTGGGTTTTTACGCCGAAACTTTGCTGGACGAACAATTAATTCATAATTTGGAACACGGACAAATATGGATTTCTTACAAAGACGCCGATGATAGTGTACTGGCTGAATTGAGAAAAATTCAGTCGCAAAATCCGGGAAGCGTGGTTGTTACCAAGCGCGAGGCCAATGACGCGCCTATAGCGGTGGCCTCTTGGGGCCGTTTGATGGCTTTGGAGTCGTTAGATCTTGCGGCTATTGATCAGTTCATCAAAGCCAACAAAAACAAAAGTCCCGAGCCGCTGGCGCGCTAGCTTTGCAGCTTAGATTTATTTAGCTTGTTATAAAGGTGAGCAACCGCCCAGCCCAATATCCAAAAAAGCGCGGCTTCCAAGATGGTGCTGGTTAGAAAATTGCCAAAATTTAAATCAAAAGCTGGCTCAATTTTTAGTTGCAGCCCTTCGACGAACAGGTGCATGACTTTGACATAAGATTCGGGCGAAATTAAGACCCACAGCCTGAACAGAGGATGCAGAATAAGATCAATAATGGCAAAAGTATTGGCGAACGCCCAAGCGTTGAGTTTTAACATGATTAGTTCAAATTAAATTTTAGAGAGAACACTCATACCGCGATCGCAGTATGAGTGTTTCGTTTCTGGCTATCGTCCCATCATGTTTATCATACCGTTGCCGCGGTTCATCATATTGTTTCCGTTGTCTTCAAGCGTTTGTCCGTTTTCTTCTAGTTCAAGCCCGCGCTGCATCATCTCTTGGTCGTCGTATTTTTGGCCTTTTTGCCGCATCATCTGTCCACCCGAGATCATCATTTGGCCCATCTGTTCCATATTTGTGCCGCCACTATTCATAAATGAAGCCGTTTCGCGCATATAATCGTTTGAGAAGGCGCTGCCCGGCGCGCCAATGGTGTAGCCGATGAGGCCGCCGATGACCAAAGCAGCAATTACGAGCGTGATTGATTTGTTGTCCATACAATTATCTTTCCCTAATGAATAAATTTTCTAAATTTAGTCTAGCACACGTCGTTTTAATAAAATGGCGTTAAAGGCCACAATGACGGTGCTGGCAGACATGAAGACCGCGGCCAGGGCCGGCTCAAGCAGAATTCCTTTGAAGGCCAAAGCGCCGGCCGCAAGCGGAAGAGCGATCACATTATAACCAGTCGCCCAAAATAAATTCTGGATCATTTTAGTATAAGTCATCTGGGATAGTTTGATGATTTTCACAATATCCCTGGGATCATTTTTGACAAGAATTATGCCGGCTGATTCAATGGCCACATTTGTGCCGGCGCCAATGGCAATGCCGAGGTCTGCTTGAGTTAGAGCCGGTGCGTCGTTGATGCCATCGCCGACCATGGCCACTTTGAGACTGCGATTTTGAAGTGCTTTAACCTTTTCTGATTTTTCCGAGGGCAGGACGCGGGCGAAGTGTTCATCAATACCAAGCTCGTCCGCGACCCACTTGGCCACATCTTCCGAGTCGCCGGTGATCATGGCCGTTTTTACTCCCATAGCTTTAAGCGCCGTGATTGCTTGTCGCGATTCTTCGCGGATAATGTCAGCCAGGGCAATGGCACCGGAAAGCTGCCCGCTTTCAATAGTAAAGACCACGGTTTGGCCCTTTTTTCCGGCTACTTCAACTCGTCCCGTAATTTCATCCGGTATTTTTATGCCCGCGCTTTCCAATAAGGCTGGCCCGCCAATCATCACCTCTTTGTCAGAAATTTTAGCTTTCACGCCTTTGCCTTTTATGGCTTCAAAATTTTTCACCGCCTGAACGGCTAGTTTTTGTTGTTCGGCTTCTTTAACAATGGCTTTGCCAATAGGATGCTCGGATAGGGTGTTAAGCGAGGCGGCTAAGCTTAAAACATCTTCTTTTTGGCCGGCCTTTACCGGCCAAATATTAACGATTCCGAATTCGCCTTTGGTCAAAGTCCCGGTTTTATCAAAAAGCACCGTATCAATGGTCCTGGCCGCCTCTAAAGCCAAGCGTTGCTTGACCAGAAAACCATTCTGGGCCGCTTTGGTGGTGGAAATTGAGGCCACGAGCGGCACGGCCAGGCCCAGGGCGTGCGGGCAGGCAATGACCAACACGGCTACAAGCCTGGCCACGGCAAAGCCGACCTCGGCCCCAGCCATAAGCCAGGCGGCAAGGGTAATTAGCCCGCCGGTTACGGCAATAACGGTCAGGTAAAGAGCCGCTCTATCTGATAGAATTTGGAGCCGCGATTTTGAATTTTGGGCTTCGGCTACCAGGCGCATCACTCCGGCTAGGAAAGTTTGTTCACCTAAGTGTAGAACGGTAATTTTTAGGGCGCCGTCGCCGTTAATGGTGCCGGCAATCACAGCGTCTCCTTCTTTTTTAGCCACCGGCTTTGATTCGCCGGTAATCATAGCTTCGTTTATTTCAGATTCTCCTTCAGTAATTTTTCCGTCGGCCGGGATCGAGGCACCTGGTCTGATTAGGACAATTTCATTTTCCCGCAGTTCTGAAAGCGGTATTTTTTCGGTTTGGCCGTTGCGGATGACCTCGGCGGTGTCAGGTAAAAGTTTTGAAAGTTCCTTGAGCGCACCCATTGTTCCGCTCACCGCCCGCATCTCTAGCCAGTGCCCCAAAAGCATGATGGTGATAAGCGTGGTCAATTCCCAAAATAAGGTTTCCAAGCCCGCAATGGCTGCGTAAACACTCCAGAGATAAGCGGAGGTTATGGCAATGCCGATAAGCGTCATCATTCCCGGCAGTTTACCTCTTATTTCGCGCCAGGCCCCGGCCAAAAACACCCAGCCGCCGTAGAAAAAAACGGCTGATCCCAGTATGCTTGGGATCAGAATTTCTAATTTCCAATTTTTAATTTCTAATGAAGGGAGCTGAAGGATAAAAATATTTCTGACGATATCCGAGTAGAGTAAAACCGGAATGGTTAAAATTAAACTGACCCAAAACTTGCGTAAAAACATTTTGGTTGAATGTCCGGCGTGTTTGCCTTCCGTCGCTTTATCAGGTTGTTGTTCGTGTCTCCCGTGTCCTAAATTTTGATTTTTGATTTTTGATTTTTGATTTTGTACTAGCGTCATTCCGCATTCCGGGCAGCGTCCGGGGTTAGCCTGTTGTATTTCCGGGTGCATAGGACAAGTATAAACAGATTTGCTGTTTTGATGGTCTTCGTGCATAAAATAATTATATCAAAAACTACTTCTTTATTCCGTTAAAAAGGACGGCAAAAAGCCAAACGGCAACCAAGGCCATGATGTTCCAAATAATCAGGCCTGAAATGAAGGTGCCGAAGTTCAGAACATTTTGGCCGAAATCTATGCCCATATGCAGGCCGTACCTCATAAATCCAGGGCGTATGCCCGGAAATAAGGCTACGCCGAGATAGCAAATGACGTAGACGATGCTTATCCAGGCCGCCGTGACCTTGAGAAGGTGTTTCGTGTTTATCATAAGTTTATTCCTTTCGCGCGCTTTTTTTGGGAGCGCAATAAACGACCTTTAATAATTATATCGCGGCTAATTTCTTGATGACGGTGTCATTATTGATGCCCACGTTGGGGTCGTCAAAAATTTCTCTGACCAATGTCGCTGGTGTCCAACATTAAATAAGTGTGCCCTGGCATTTGTCCTTGGTGCATGGATGAACTGACATCTAGAAAACTCAAAGATTTTGAGGTTGTGCCGTGGTGGTCAAATAACATTTGGTTTAACTTGGTAACCAAACCTCGTTAACTTCTTTACCAATGATTTGATTTTATTGTCCATATTTAAACGTATTTATTTTTTTTAGATATCCGGTAAATCTGGATTATTTCTCTTATGGCTTTGTCCTGGCGCCGGTTTTATCTGACGGGCCGCGTGCGTGACTAAGTGGTTCTGGAGGATGATATCCTCAACTCCGGAAAGATCGCTTTTCACGGTAAAAGATTGGTGTATGATATTCACGCAACACTTCTCGTTTTGCGACCATTTTTTGAAACCCCTGTTTTGGTCCCTAATTCTTTTTAGCCGGTTGACAGCGCTTTTATTGATATCTTTATGCATAATGAAAATATACCCCCGGGGGGTATTTATGTCAATCAAATAAAAAAGAGACCTTTACAGCCTCCCACGGTCTAAGGTTTTATTGGACAAAATGCCAGATAAAGAAGCCGAGTAGGGCAATAAAGTCCAAAGCGGCAATGACCAATAGAGAATATAATGAGCGGCGCGCTCTTAAGGCCGGTACATTTTTTGTAAATAGATAAGCGACAATAAAGCCGATGGCGTAAATAATAATAGCTAGCCAGCTTTTTGTGGTCCAATGATGGCCGGAAACCGATTTAAGCCAATCTTTAAGCCCTGGCGAAAATTCCGCCCAAATCGTGATTATGGTTATAGCGGCTATTGAGAGGGCCGCGCCAATTGATGATGAATAAATTAGTCTTAGCATTTTATTTTAACCCCACCTGGCCGCGGCCGAGATAATGTAGCCCATTAAGCCTAAAGCCAGGGCGGCAAGGGCAATAAATATTACAAGGCTTAAAAATGGACGGCGCAGATTGTTGAAATTTAGCTCTTCTTTACTTACAAATGACAGGAACACGGCGGTTAAGGCCAATGGCACAATAAACAGGAAAATATGCTCTTTAGCTTCCATGGCCACGGCATGGGCCCAAGGCGCGGTGCCGGCCAGTATCTCCGGCTTTACCAGTTTTCCGTAATAGGTTACGTAATAATAGCCTCCTATAAGCCAAGACATAACAAAACTTATCACGCCGCCTAAAGCGACCATTTTCAAGCGCCGCCGTTTTTCCGGATCGGCAATGATTTCACCGGCCAGCCATAAAAAAGAGTCTATGCCAAGAATGGCAAAACCAAGATGCAGGCCAACAAGAACCGGTTTATTATTTAATATTTCCGCGATCATATTTTATTTCAGAACTAAGGAGTATATGGCTGATTATACCCTAACCATCAGGAAATTCCAAATTTATGTAAGTTATCAAGTCGTCTGATAAGTCAGCAGAGCGAAAAGGGTGACTAGGGAAGAAAGAACATGCCACCAGCCGTGAGCGTATTTGCTTTTGTTTTGGGTGAAGTAGAAATAAAGTGCGATAATCGCGCTTAGTACTGCCAGATAGAAATAGGGAAAAGTAAACCGGCCTACGACAATTAGAATAGTGTTTGTAAACATTAACAGCCATGCTCCGGCTACGTCCAATTTTTCCAAATTTTTATTTTCAGATGAGTGGTAAAGATACGAGATGATTAGTACAAAAATTAATACTGCGCTTAGTGCATAAAATTTCCAAATAAATGAGATGGCCAAGGGAAACAAAAAAATGACTAAACTAAAAAGAGTGAAGGGTTTGGGGTTCATAGGCCCGGAAAATAGATTTTTAAGCATATTACCAATAGTGTATGGAGTAAGATAGGAATCAGCAAGCTATTAGTAAGCACGAAAATCAAACCCAAAGAAATACCTGCCAAGCACACCAACGCTGCCAATGTCCAGTTCCAATCTTTAGGTTTTATTCCTCTTGCCCCATTTAGTAGGTGGACCCCTCCATATATTGCAGACGAAAATAGCAACGCAATCACAGCGGAGTCTGTCTTTATTTGAATAAGTTGTTGTATAACACCCCGAAAAATTATTTCTTCCGGTAAGGAGATTAATAAGATTGAATACACAACCAACCATACAACATAAGCTGGTCTTAACCGATTTTTTATTCTACTGGTGTTGAGCCATAAACGTAATAGGTAAAAACTTGTAAAGGTTAGAATAATTATCAATGCTATTAACCCCAAATGCTCGGTGGGAAAATTAAAATGCAACAAATGCGGGGTATAAATAAAAAACAGCGGAGTAGCTACAATGTATACTCCGATAATGAGTAAATGATATTTGGATAGGCCCAGCAGTTTTTTCAGGTTAATGACGTTTGGTTTTAAACTTTTTAATTTTTTCTAACATAATTTTTAATGAGTTCCGCCACTTCGGCAGGTGATTTATCGGTATTATCAATTACCAAACCTATTTCACGAATAGCGTGTTTGCCTTTTCCATATTGTTCATGTATACGTTTTTCATCATCTTTCGAAAGTGTTCTGCCTCTATTTGTTAAAGCGGCTTTTATTTGAGGCTTCAAAGTAATGGTATAAATTTCCGTCTTTGGATTTTTCAGGTTTCTAATTAAATAACTATGATCCCGCTTGCGTAAACAGTAGTCAATAATCACGTTAAATTTTTTACTTACTAAGTTTTTGGTTATCAAAACAGCATTCTCTAAATTGATAGGGATCGTTTGTTCCAAGTTTAATCCAGGCAAGAACCAACGTAACGCATCAAGCTCAATGTGAGCTGTGCGTTTTAATTTTTTTGCGAGCAAATTTGAAGTCGTTGTCTTACCGGCGAATCTTGAGCCGTTGATGATTATTATCATGTATTTATTATAAGCTTGTCTGTGCAGACAGGCAAAAAACTGTTTCCTATCCGCTAAACATGATTTTTTATGCTGGGCTTGCTAGCCGGGCAGGGATGTTATTTAATTAAAGCATGAAAGATCTAATTAGCCTGCGCAACTCAATTGAAAAGTTTTTATACAAAAATTTTCTTAAAAATATATTTTTCCAAATGGATCCGGAATACGTTCATGATCGCATGACCGAAACCGGCGTAATGCTTGGTAAATTTAGGTTGGGTCAAAGTTTAACCAAAGCGATGTTTAGGTTTAGCCATCCGGCCCTAGAACAGACAGTCGCCGGAATTAAATTCAATAACCCCATAGGCTTGGCGGCCGGTTTTGACAAGAATGGGCTGTTGACTCAAATCTTGCCGGCGGTCGGCTTTGGTTTTGAAGAAATAGGCTCTGCAACCGGCGAACCTTGCTCGGGTAATTTAGGCAAGCGCCTTTGGCGCTTGAAAGATTCGCAAAGCCTTTTAGTCTATTACGGCCTGAAGAACGACGGTTGCGAGGTTATCGCCAACCGTTTAGAAAACTTGGCATACGATTTCCCAATAGGCATTAGTTTGGCTAAAACCAACAACCGGGAAACGGTTGACGAGTCAAAAGGCATTGCCGATTACCTCAAAGCCTATCTGACTTTTAGTAAGCAGAACATCGGCGATTACTTTACGCTTAATATCAGCTGTCCCAACACTTTCGGCGGCGAACCTTTTACCGAGCCAAATAGGCTTGATCGGTTGTTGGCGGCGATTAGAGAAAATGATTTGCACACGCGTAAACCGATTTTTCTTAAGCTTCCGGCCGAGCTTCATTTTAATCTCGTTGATGAGATAATTGAACTCGCCGTAAAATACCGGTTAGCGGGTTTTATCTGCACGAACTTGGCAAAAAACCGCGCCAATCCCAAAATTAAAGACCAAAATTTTCCGGCGGTCGGGGGCATGAGCGGCAAGGTGGTACAGGAATTATCCGACAATCTGATAAGCTATATTTACAAAAAATGCGGCCAGGAATTTGTAATAATCGGCTGCGGCGGCATTTTTACTGCTGACGATGCCTATAAAAAAATAAAAAAAGGGGCAACTTTGCTCCAAATGATTACAGGTATGGTTTTTGAAGGCCCCCAGGTTGTTTCTGAAATAAACTGGGGCTTGGTTAAGTTACTCCAAAAAGACGGCTATACCCATATTTCTAAAGCGATTGGCACAGGAATTTTGTAAAAAATATATCGATCTCGTAAGTCGTTATAATACAGGTGGCATTTCGAGCCCGCGCCACTCCCGGTACTGTTTATTTTTTGTTAAATTATTGGTATATGGCTAAAAAAGAAGCGGCACACCGCCTGCCGGCTGATTTAAAAAAGGTGATTGTCTCTGCCCCCAAGGCCCAAGCGGTCTGGGAAGATATTACCCCGCTTGCGCGTAATGAGTGGATTTGCTGGGTTGAGACAGCCAAGCATTTAGAAACAAGAAACCGCCGGATTGAGAGGGTGCGCGATGAGCTTATCCAAGGAATGCGCCGGCCTTGTTGCTGGGCCGGCTGTAAGCATCGTTCCAAATAAAAAAATTCTTACTGTTTAGTAAGAATTTTTTTATAGCCATCCTAAATTCAGGCGTTTTCTATATATTGAAATAATTAGCAATACGTTGGCAACTAATAGGTAAATTTGGAAGGCTGAATTTTCTATGTTCCAAACCTGAATCGACGGAAGGACTAATAACGTGCTTAAAAGACTCATGATATAGGTGAATCCGGTTTCGGTTTCGGGGTGAGCCCAAGCTTTGCGCAGGGTAGGAAGTAGGGCAAATCCATCTCCCAGAGCGGCTAAAAGAATGGCCATACGAGGAAGATCAGCGATAAGCCAGATGCCTAAAGCTATAAGGGCGCATGCCCCGCACAGGAAATCGAACAACGTTAATTTCCAGTAACTTTGAGGATTGACAAATGAGCTCGCCAAAATCAACAGTGGCAAGAATCCGGCTAGAAAAATACGGGTAGTTACCCATAAATCCGCGCCTGCAGAAATAGCGGCCGCAGTACCAACCAGGGGAGCTAAGGCCCACATTGACCAAGATACTCGATTAGGTTTGGTTTTGCCTTTTATCGTGTCTCGGATATACGCCGAGGCTCCAGTGATAGTTATGGCGACACTTAAGACAATCAGCCAATGTTCGTAGGACATAAATCAAGTATAAACAAAAAACATCTGCTTTCACAGACGGCCCTTTTATTAGATGGTCGGGCATTGTATAGCCTAAAAAAAAATGATAAACTATCGCTAACTCACAATCAGGACGCAAACTGCAAACTGCGGTAAGCATTCCTGAACAACCCCAGGGAGGGGACATGATACAGTCAACACAGACGGTGCCTCAGCTGTCGAGCGCTGTGATCCCCGCCGTGCGGGGTGAGTTCTATAGCTACAGCGCCCAGTTTACGCTCGATACGCCGCTCTACTGCATGCTGAAGTGCAAGGCAAACAAGAGCAGGCCGGTCGGGGAGTGCGACTTGCTCGCCGGCGAGGTCGACCTGGTCTTCGTGTTCGGGGACGATGGCCTGCGGATGTGTTCGGCGGACTCCCAGTTCGCGGCTCCGCTTATTGGCCGGATCAAGCCGGCGATGCGCAACCCTACATGGATCTCGCCGACCAATCTGTCCAACCCGGCCTTCGAGCAGTTCCGCGAGCGGAGGGACGGTCGGTTCCTGGCCGGCTACTGCAACGCGCAGGCGCAGTCGGCGCAGGCGGTCACGCTCATGTGGGGAGCGATCTACGCCATCAAGACGAGGTCCGGCAAGTACGGCCTCATCCGTGTGACGGAAATCACCGCCTCGTCGGTCTGCATCGACGCGTGCCATATCCTGCTGTGACGACTTCGTGCTGGCTTTCTGCCGCCAGGGCCACTAGGCTCTGGCGGCATTCGTTTGTAGAGGGTTGTAGAGGGGATTAGAATTAATATAGTTCAGAATGTGTACCGATAATCATAAATATAATTAAATCGTCCTTTTCTTCGAACAGGGCACGGTAATCACCAGTGATATTGATGCTTCGCCACTTTGGGTACGCCGTTGATACGGAATGGTTATTTAGTACTGGATCAAACTTATCTTCAATAAATACTTTTAGTCTTTTGAAAAATTGTTTTTGTACTTTTGGAGGCAATTTATTGAACTGTTTTTTGAAGTTTTTATGAAAACTTACTACCATATTATTTTTTTAGGTAACTTTTCATTTCAGCTACAGATTGAAACCGGGGAGAGAGATTTTTACCCCCAGCGATGTCTTTAGATATTTTTACAAGCTCTCGTTGGTTTTTGGCATTCAAAGGTTCTACTAACCCAATTTCAAGGTGACCTTCCACAAAAGCCTTAGTAGCAAATTTAAGTACTGAAGCAAAGGGTAAGCCATTCCTCTGGGCCTTTTTCATGGCCCGGTTCTTAAGTTTTTTGTCGATCTTAAAAATTACTTGAGTAATCATATATTCAATCTTAATTATAGTATATCTATAATATATCTTTAAGATATATATGTCGAATACCCTGAAATAACAAAAAACACTAGTTTCGCTAATGTCATTTGTTTGGCTCGGGGGGTGGGAATCTCACCTCGGCCTGTCCGCTGGCTGGCGGATCGCGGCCTCGCTAGAAACCACTCGGTTTCTAGTATTTTCTTCCAACGGAGAAACTTCCGTTTCTCCGACCCTCTTCACGTTCGAATCCCACCCAGAAATAAAAAGCTTCCCATCTGACGATGAGAAACTTTTTATGGCTCGGGGGGTGGGATTCGAACCCACAACCAATCGATTAACAGTCGATTGCTCTGCCGTTGAGCTACCCCCGAACGAAGCTCGGTGAGTGAGGGTGGTGGCGAAAGCTACTGCGCCTTGGGGCTCCTAAGAGTGCCGGTGGGCACATCCTCTCGCAGCAGGCTCGCCCTGGTTCGCCGAGTTAGACTTGGCGACGACCCTACCCCCGAACGAGCAAACTATCGTCGAGCCATTTACGACCCTGACCAGACTTCAAGAATTTTTCTCTTCTTAAAGCCTCGTTTTTTGTCGCGAATGTTTCTTCGTAAATCAACGTCCACGGCCTATTGTGTCGTGTAAACTTGTTTGTCCCTGAATTGTGTTCTACTACTCGTTCTACTCCAGTTTTTGAACTTGCGCCTATATACCGCTTACCGTTTTTCTGACTTTTTAGAACGTAGATATAAAACATTTTTTACAGTCTCCGCCGGAGGCGGATCAGCCTATGGCTGAGATTGCTTCCTGCCTGTCGGCAGCTGCCGTTGAGCATACACCGCCTTGGGGCTCGAAGGTCCCGCGGTGGCGGGAATCCTATCGGTGAAAAAACCATGGTTCTGCGAAGCAGATTTCTTACCCCCGAATAGAGTGCTTATGCGGCGAACACTAGAACATTATATTGCAGGTTTAACTATTTTTCAAGCCGCCGAGCCGCTTTCCCCGGGTTTGTTTTAGGCGTATTATTTAGATATAAACATTCAGCGACGTACGTACATAGGTACGTACCTGCATACGTATATGAAAAAACAAAACAAAAATGTTAGAAAATTAACTAAGGTCGCAAGCCACAGCTTTGCGGTTGTCATCCCGCCGGAAATAATCCGCCAGTTAAACTGGCGGGAACGTCAAAAACTAGTTATAAAGCGTGTCCACGGCGGCGTGGTTATAAGAGATTGGCGTCGTCCTGCGACTCGTCCTGCAAAACCTGCGACGGGCAGGTGAGGGTTTTTAGTTTGACATAAATCTATTTTAGTAGTATAATTAAACCTCCAATAACACGGAGGTAATTGTGCGAAAAACGGAGTTCTGGATGGGCTTGTCCGGCTTCATGGGCTTTACGTTCTTCCTGATCGCCAACTTTTCCGATTTTTTCCTTGGCCTGAATGTTCTGGCGGGATGCATTCAGCTTCTGCTGAATGCGTTCGTGTTGGTCAGCTGGTTCAAGGGGTATCGGGAAAAGCATGGCTTTTGGAAATTCGTGGCCGCAGTCGGGGTTGCCGTTCCCGTTTTCATGGGCGGCATTACCTTGGCGCGGGTAATATTGCCGGCCGTGTTCAACTGACCGCCAGCCGATAAGTCGGCTGGCGGTCTTAGCATTTTGGGCAATGTTTTCTTTAGTTAAAAAACGAGTTATAATACAGGGGAGCAAAGGTCTTTAACGAAATAAACAACAATCAAATAATATGGCCTATATTGTTTTAATTGCCACCTTAGCCGCCGTCGGCATTATCAATACAGCTTATTTAAGCTATCATAGCATCACAAAAAAACCGGTAACTTGTTTGTTTTTTCCGCCGGAATGGTGCCAAAAAGTCCAGTCCAGCAAATTCAGTAAAACTTTGGGAATTCCAAATTCCATGGCTGGCTTTGCAATTTACTTGGCGATTTTTGTTCTATCCCTGCTTTACTTCCAGGGCGAGGTTAGCTTTACTCCGATTCGGTGGCTTATTGTTATCGGCTTTGCCTTTTCGATGCACTTCACTTTAATTCAGGCATTTGTTTTGCGGGCCTTTTGCACCTGGTGCGTTCTGTCGGCGATCGATTTTACGCTGATGTTTATTATCCTGTTTAGCTAAATGGCCGAACAAGAGCGGCTATCCACTTTTTCTTTTAGGTTTGTTATGATAAAAGATATCTGGGCCGATGTTGAAACATATACAAATTGTAATTACCGGAGCGGTCCAAGGGGTGAGTTTCCGTTATTTTGCCAAACAACAAGCCGATGAACTAGGCCTCACTGGTTTTACGGAAAACAGACCCGACGGCTCCGTATATATAGAAATCGAGGGCGGCGAAGAGAATTTGCAAAAATTTTTGGATTGGTGCAGGAGCGGGCCCAACCATGCTCAAGTTAAGGATGTGATAGTCGAAGAAGGCCGGCCAAAAGGTTATGCAATTTTCGAAATAAAAAACTAAAACCAGTGTCCAGTAGTAGAAGTTCAATCGTCCGCCGACCCAACGGTACAAAAGATTCGGCGTCCGAAACAAACAAGTATTGAACTTCACTACCGGACTACCCCGTAATACAATCTCGATTGTGTTCCGCTAAATCTTAATTTTTTATCGGAAGTACGGGGTCAACCAACAATTTAATCAGTAAGGTAAATCTTTCTGGAACACAAAACATTAAGATTTATCGAGATTGTTATACGGGGTGCATAATCTAAGCGTAAAATCAACAGAAAAAAAACAGGTTTTGGATATAACCGATAAGCTGGGTGAATTTTTGCCAAATGAAAACGGGCTTTGCCATTTATTTGCCAAGCACACGACCACAGCCCTGACCACGGCCAATTTGGATCCGGGTACGGATTTAGATCTGCTTGATGCCTTTGAGGCCATGATGCCAAAACTTAATTACAGGCATCCGCACAACCCCGGACACGTGGGTAGCCATATTTTATCTTCGATGGTGGGAACTTCGCTTATTATTCCCGTGGAAGATGGGCAATTGGTTTTGGGTAATTGGCAAAGAGTGGTGCTGATAGATTTTGACGGGCCGAAGGACAGGCAGATAATTTTAACTTTTATCAAAACTGAATAAAAAGTCGATCCTGTATAACTTCCCCCAGCATGTTCTTCTACACTTATGTTTTGCAAAATGCAGAGAACAAAAGTATATACGTAGGTTATACTAGCAACCTCAAAAGAAGACTGGAAGAACATGAAACTAACCACCTCTTTACTAACAAGTTCCGTCAACCATTTAAATTAATATACTATGAAGCCTGCATCAAAATGGTCGATGCCAAACGCAGGGAAAAATACTTCAAGACTACTCAAGGTAAAAGATTCTTAACAATTAGATTAAATGAGTATAAACGCACAGAGTAGCGTTTGGCTCTGGGGGTAAATATACAGGATGAATCCCGTATAACTTCCTCGATTGTTCTCCCGATCAATCTTGGGCTAAGCAGAGTAACACGGGAATTAAGAAAGAATATATTAAAAAAACCTTGTTAACCTCGGGTCGAACACAAAACCCCAAGATTATCGAGGTAACTATACGGGATGAACAAATATCAAAAGAAATTAGTTTTCGCGCTACGCATCACTATCGGCTGGCTTTTCTTGTATGCCGGTATTACTAAAGTTCTCAATCCGGATTGGTCGGCGGCTGGCTACTTAAACAATGCCCAGAGCTTTACCGGATTTTATCAATGGCTGGCTTCGGACAATATGATAGCCATAACTAACTTCGCTAACGCCTGGGGCTTAACCATTATCGGATTTTTACTGCTGGTCGGGCTTTTTGTGCGCTGGGCTTCCATCGCCGGCGCAGTCGTAATGATGCTCTATTATTTTCCGATACTTAATTTTCCTAAAGTAGGCGATCATTCTTATATAGTGGACGAACATATCATTTATGCCGTAGTTTTGCTATTATTAGGGGCGTTAAAGGCAGGAGAATATTGGGGCTCCGAAGATTGGGGCAGGAAACTATTAAAGCGTCGATAATTTATGGCAGAAGACAGTTCGAGAACGGTTAAAATATGGGCCAGCGTT
>MFES01000003.1:0-6694 GCA_001779955.1 Candidatus Doudnabacteria bacterium RIFCSPHIGHO2_02_FULL_46_11
CCGTCATAGCCTTGGTAAGCCATTACCTTACCAACTAGCTGATGGGACGCAGGCCGTTTCTCAAGCGTATTGCTACTTTAACCGCTGCTCCGCAGCGGAAACTCCAAACCTCAACCCTCAACCCTCAAATAATCATCAAAATTCAAGCCTCAAAATTCAGATTTCTGAATTTGAAGTTTGGCGATTGAAGTTTATTTGGAGTTTGAAGTTTGGATTTTGAAATTTCCGATGCGAAGCATCGGTACTATGGAGAATTGTCCAACCTTTCGGCTGGTTATGCTCCACTTGAGGTACGTTCCTACGTGTTACTCACCCGTTCGCCGGGGGTCTAAACCCCCTCGACTTGCATGTATAAGGCGCGCCGCCAACGTTCATCCTGAGCCAGGATCAAACTCTTCGATAATCCCCACACCAAACAAATATTTTGCTCCCGTTCACAAATCTTTAAATGAAATGAATCATCTTAAAAAAATCATGAAAAAAGTTTTACACTTCTGCGGGTCGCAAATTATCGGAAAGATTTATACTTGTTGTGGTGTCGGGGACTGAAACAATTAAAGTAAAAGCTTAATGTCCGGACTGTAACGCGCGGACACTTCTACAATTCCTATTTCATAAACTTGCGCCGTATCATAGAAAGCGACACAGCCAAACTTCGACATATGTATATAACCCATATGTAGGTTTCTGGCAAATCAAAGATTTACCTGCCTAAATTTGCAAAACAAATTTTGGTAGGTTAATTGACTCCCACACACTAAGAATTGACTTGCGTCACTTTAGTGTGTGGATTTAATCCATACACCAAAGTCGCGATAGCGAGTGATTGGTGCATGGGTGGTTCGATCACTTATTAAGTTGTCAAAGTACAGCAGTTAATTTTGATTGACCTATACGACTTTACACCTACCCGTCCTTCGCCAAGGCTTCGGAGGGTTATCGCCTTTCGGCGATAAAAAAACACGAGCGGGACTCGTGAAGTCCTAGCTACAAATTAGTTTTAAAGTGTTTGGCTTTTAAGGTCTCCTTTTCTTAACTGTTAGCTTCAATATCTTAAAGGGTTTGTAACCCTGTGTCAAGACCGCTAAGGCCAAAAACTACATTCAATACGCCAGTCGTGTGGCGTATTGAGCCCAGACAAATCTCTGCTCCGAAAGCTCTTAATCCAGAGTCAAAAGCCCTCGCTTTAACCTATGCTTAAAGCTTGTATACAAGAACCCTGCCGTTGCCGCGATATAAAAAACATTTAATAGGAAAGACATGACCAAATCGCGGGGGTTGACCGAGCCTTGGTAAATCACCTGCCTCATACCTTCAAAAATGTAAGTTGTGGGCAGGGCGTAGGCAATAGTTTGAGCCCAAGACGGCAAAACGGAGACGGGATAATAAATGGCGGAGAAGGGTGAAATAGCCACGCTTAGCGTCCAGGCCATCGCCTGAAAACCGGTGCCAAACCTTAAAACCAAACCGGTAATGAAAAAACCAAGCCACCAGCCGCTGATAATCAAAAGTCCCAAAAACGGCAGAAGATAAAAGCCGTAAAAGAAAATGTTGAAGTGATAAAGAATCGCGGCAAAAATTCCGGCCGTTAGCAAAGTAAGCATTGTTTTAATAACGCCAAGCAGCGTTAGGCCAAAAAGCCACTCTGAAATTTTCAAGGGTGAAATAAAGAAATGAAGCAAACTTCGATTCCATAAATCCTCAAGCACGCCAAAAGGCACCTCGCTCTGACTGCGATAAATTATATTCCAAAAAATTACGCCGGTAACCAGAGCAATAACCAAGGACGGCAAGCCAACACCCCCGGAAAAAAGCTCCTGCAAATAGACGGCCGTTACGCCCCAAATAACCAAATCCAAAACCGGATGAACGAAAATTTCGCTGGAACGGTCGAAACTTCGGCGAACCAAATACCAATAACGCAACATCGCGCCGTAAACTCTATGCCAAGCAATTCTGGTCATTCAATTTGTCCCTTTCCGGACTTCGCGATATGTAAAAAATAATCTTCCAGAGTGGGCTTGGCGATGCTAATTTCCCCGTAATCAATTCCACGATCGGCCAAATCCTTTAAAAACCCGGGGATGAACTTTTCACTGACATCAATTGTTAGATAGCGGCTGTCAACTTGATATTTTAAGTCCTTTTCCCGGCAATAATTAAACAGTTTTTCCCGACCGCTTGTTATCCATAGTTCAATGTGGCTTATGTCCATGCTTTTAGCCAAATGCAAGGGTTTGTCGTCAGCCACAATTTTGCCGCGGTTAATAAAAATAACGCGGTCACAAAGCTCCTCTACCTCGGCCATGTTGTGAGAAGTGATTAAAACCGAGGTTTTAAATTTATCCCGCTCTTCCAATAAAAACATGCGGATGAACTGGGCAACCTCGGGGTCGAGCGATGCCGTCGGCTCGTCGAGGAGCAGAATTTTAGGAAAATTAAGCATGGCCTTGGCCACATTGACGCGTGTTTTTTGGCCGGCGGAAAGGCTATAGATATGTTTGTTAAAAAGCTGGCTCAAATCGAAAATTTCGACAATTTTTTCAATTCTTTTTTTGCGGTCAGCGATATCGTAAAGATAACTTATATAAGTTAAGCATTCCTTAACTGTCAGCCGGTAGGGTAAATCGACATAAGTGGAAGAAAAATTTACCTGCTCCAAAATTTCTTCTCGATTTCTAATTAAATCTTTGCCGAAATAACTAATCTCGCCGCTGGTCAAAGTCAGCGCGCCGAGCAACATCTGCAAGGTTGTGGTTTTGCCGGCGCCGTTTGGGCCAAGCAAACCCAAAATCTCACCCTCTTCTAAACTGAAGGAAATGTTATCGACAGCCGTGAATTTTCCGAATTGCTTGGTTAAACTTTTAACTTCCAAAATTTTCATACTTTGTAATTATACTCCATAACCATTTTGCTTAACCATTAACTTGATTTTTTATCAATTTTTCGCTACTATGCAGCGGCTGGTCCCATCGTTTCCTTCTTCGCTCTCGTTCAATGCTCGAGCTTCGCAGGACAAGCAGTGCTTCTAATTACGCTCACTGGCACTTCGCAGCCCCGCCAAGGCGGGACGTAGTAGTGGTCCCATCGTCTAATGGTTAGGACATCAGGTTTTCATCCTGAAAATACGGGTTCGATTCCCGTTGGGACTACCAAATTAGATTTTTCTCCGTTATATTCCTGATTGAGCTTGTAAACACTGGACAAAGTAGCGGTTCCAAACTTTCCCTCATTAAATTTTATCTTTTCCTTAGAAACTAATTTTTGAAAACGTAATTTGCTTGGGTAATCTGCTTCAAGCCAAGTTTGAGCAGAGGATCGAACGAATCCGAAGCAATAGTTTAAAGCTTCCTCCATATCAAATTCTTCTACCGCCTGCTCTTGCATAAGCTGGCGTTTTTTGTAAATGGTTTCATTTATCATTGCCTTTTGCTCCGTAAATTCCTCATCCGAATATCTACCAGCTCTATGAAATTCAAATATTTTCAAGCGTTCTTGTTCTAGTGAATCAACCTCTTTTCTTAGCCGAGTATTATTGTCGTAATATTGCTGATAATTTCCTTTCCAAGTGTCCAGCACCACAGACTTAAATAATTTTTCGTATTTGCCGCTTGGCGTAATTTCATTTAGATATTCCACAAATAACTGCTCAAATGTTTCTTTGGGAATTGACTGTGCTTTGGAACAATCTTGCTTAGCGTGATGATAGTACAGGTATTTTTTACCCTTACGGCCAGTTGAGGGGCTACCGGTAAGGGATTTATTGCAAACAGAGCATAGCACACCTCTTAGAGGGAACAGGGGGTTGTTGGCCGAGCGTGGTGCGATGTGGACGGATTCCTTGTAGCCTTCCTGACACTTGTTAAAAAGTTTCTTTGAGATAAGCGGTTCAAAGGTTCCTTCGTATTTACCCCACACATTAATTACTCCGCAGTAAACAGGATTTTTTATTATTTTTTCAATTAACTGATTATATGGTTTTTTGCCGCCTTTTGTTTTTAATCCTTTGGCAGTCAAAAATTCGGCTAAACTTTGATAAGTGTAAGTGCCTTTAGAATATTCCTCAAAGCCTAGACGGATTAAAGGGGCTGTTTCCGGTTCGGGAGCAATATTAGCCCCTTTATATCGCCGGTGATAGCCAAGCGGGGCAGGCCACTGCCAAATACCTTGTTTTACTCGTTCCAACATACCGCCTTTAGTTCGTTCAGTCCTTTGATTGTTATCGAATTCGGCTATTACGGATAGCATACCCTCGGTTAGTCTTCCAACAGACGAGCTATCAAAGACTTCAGTGGCTGATTTTAACTCTACTCCCGAACGCTTTAAGATCGCCTTAACTGAAACATGATCGTCTTGGTTACGAGCGAACCTGTCAACTTTATAAACCAGGAAGTATCCAATTTTATTTTTCTTATTCGTGACGAATAGTAAAGCCTTATTAAACTCTGTTCGGTCGATGGTTTTGGCTGATTCACCCATTTCAACATAAACTTTTACTACCGTCATGTTTTGACGTTCAGCGTACTCTCTACAAATACGTTCCTGGCTTTCTAAACTCGTCCCATCTACTTGGTCTTTAGAAGATACTCGACAGTATATAATGCAGCTTTTTGTTTCATTCACGCTTTGCATAATTTAATACTATTACTTAGTCAGAATTAAGCAATACCCTTGTTAGATTTTTGGAACCGTCTTTTTCTTTTGACCATTTCTCAAATGCCAGTTGGGCAAAACCCTTCATATTCTCAATAATTTCTAAAACAGCCTCATCTGATAGGTTGTTTAATTCGGGTTCAATTTTACGGGCTTGCTCAATAGATAACATAAAGCCAGCACCATTACTGATGCCGGCTTAGAAATAAAAAGAACGATAAAGCACGACAATCAATAAGATTGTTGATGCGGTTATCGTTTCTGTTGCGTCTTGCTGTCGCCTTTAAAGGCCGTAAAGACAAAATCTAAGGCAGAATACCGGTTCCCAAAGCTTCCATGTCCGCATTACATAACTATTCCCTTAAGAAGTTCACTATGTAACGCTATTCTTGAAAGTTTGCACTTATCTAACTAATGATTATAAGGTTCTATGATTAACGTAAACGAGAATTTCTCGTATGTCAACCCTGTCATAAGTGGATAACATTGATTTAAGGAACATAAACAATTAAAATAAAAATACAATTAAATTGCCTAAACTCGTAGCTTGCTACGGGCATGGCTCTAAAACCTTTCCAGATATTTGGCTCGTCGTCAGAGCCCTGGAAAGGTCATATCCCGAAAGGGGTATGGGGTCGAAAGACTCACTGGCGGCGGGCTTTGTGTTTACCGGCAGAAAAGGGATTTAATATGAAATATTTTTTTATCGGATTATTTATTTTAGGAAGTTTATTCCAGTTAGCGTCTTTCTCAGATCACCCTAACAAAAAAATTTACAGATATCTAGGTTGGGGTATTTATATCCTAATGTTTATTTTGGCCAATATTTTTCTCTCATAAACTCGATAGATAAAAAACTATGACTTGGTTTATCGAACTAATCAAAAAAACTATACAAGAAATTACCCCGTCAGCCTTTGTATTATTTGTTTTTTACTGGATCGGACAGCTTTGGTGGAATATACAGTGGACTGAGGTGAATACATGGGATTCAATCATGACCATTGGCCTCACTTTTTTCTTTGGGTCGTGGCTATATTTTAGGGAAAATAATTAGTCAATATGAAGTGGTTAAAAGAAAAATTTAATGTTGATTATACTTTAAAATCAGTTGGTATTTTAGGAATTATTATTGCAATAATTGCTCTAGTGTATAGTTTTATTGTCATACCATACGTACAACAAAAGAAATACCGTATTTGTTTTGATATACTAAAAAATAGTAGTGGTGCGATTGAAAATCCCGAACTAGCCTTAACAAGTGAAAAAGGTAAAATATTTTTAGATATTTGTTCTAAGGTAGTCAAATATAAAAAATAATCGAAAAATTTGTCGATCCTTTTGTATTTCGAAGAATGGGGTGGCTAGGGGTGCCCCGCCCCCTATTTATTCTTAAGTGTCGCTATTAGTTGTTTTAAACTTCTGGTAAGTTCCTCTGATGTTGCTGGTATGTCTATATTGAAGCTCTGTGTCTTAGTAGGGGCATAGAGGCCATATAGTCTGTACGCCATATCTAAAGCTGTATTTTTAGCTGGTAGGTTACTGTCCTGTGCGACTACTTTTTTATGTTCATTGAATAGGTGATCGGCAGTCAGGCCAGCTTGGGCCATTTTGTGCATAATAGCCTCTCTTAGGTAAGGTTTAGTAAGGTTTTCGTGGGCGATACTCTTTGCCACATTATTGTTTTTGACCTTATAAACGCGTCTAACGGCCTCGGTGGGATTTGTGGTATTTATAGTCTCATCAACCCACTTACTTTGTTTAAGTGTTAGTTTCTTTTGTTGCATAAATCATCTATTTGTATTTTACTATAAGTAGAAAAGTAGAAGAAATAATTTAATAGAAAATCTGTCTATGATAAAAATTTTAAAATGGTTATTCTCGGTAGACGGCTCAACGGTAATATATAACCTTGGCCTAGGAATTGGTGCTTTCTTGGGAGGATTAGCTGGTCTTAGGTATATAAGCGAATGGCTACAAAAACAACGTAGACAAGAACTCATTCGAAATTATCAAATAAAGTACCCAAAAGAACTTGACG
>MFES01000003.1:6730-11336 GCA_001779955.1 Candidatus Doudnabacteria bacterium RIFCSPHIGHO2_02_FULL_46_11
TAAATCCTATCAACAGGCAGACCATATTCTCACTGTAGGAGAACCAGAGCCGTGAATTTTAAGGAGCGAGAACTGTTAAAATTGTTGTTTTACTTTTACTCAATGGTTAATTCAATAGCTATATGATTGATACTCCGTTTGATGATCTTGCAATTATGCTAACAGAAGCTGGAATGAGGCGAAGCGGAAAAAAGGATGAAAAATTACTTCATTCGATAACATTTCTTCAAGTATGCAGGGTAAAGTATTTGCAAATGTATTCCATTTCAAACCTATTTTGGCAAAGGCACAAAGAAAGATTCAGCAAAGATTTGGGAACTAGTAGTACGTTCGCTATTACGACCAAAGAGGCGATTGATAATTCCTTAGAAAGTATTGAGGCCAATGCCAACTATTTTGCTTTTTTGGAGGAGTTAAATAGGTTCGGACGAGTGTTTCATGAAAAATATGATACTACTTTGCCTAAATATTTCAGAATAAGATTTTATAGAAACAAAATGGTTGAACACTGGGATGATTATGAAGAGTATCTAAATAAAGGAGTTGGTTTCACTTATACGGTTGATAAATTGATTATCCCTAGACATTTTGGGGCCATGAATATACCAGCAGACACCGATGCCGCTTATAGCGAACTAAGTTTGGAATTTAAAGCGTTCAAAATAACTTTACCACCGCTAGATCTTTCAATGACCGCGGATGATAAATATTCTGAAGAATTGTATTATAATCTTGAAAAAATCGATCCTGAACTTGGAAGAAAAATTCCAAATAGTTTAGTAAATAAATTAATTAAATATACTTTCCCTGTTCCTATAAAAGACCTTGAAGAGTACTTTCTAATCTTAAATTCTTGGCTAGACACTTTTTTAGTCGAATACAAGACATAATAGATTGTCTTTTTTTTGTTAGGTTTTAAATACAAATCTTGCCAGTTCTAATCCCTACTGGTAGTTACTGTAAAGGTTTAAATTAGGTTTCCGTAGGCTATCAGCAAAAGCTTGCCATTCTTTTAAGTCTATAATAAGCTGGTTCCAGGAGCGACCCACGAGGGCTACCAATAAAAAAATCGCCGTTAAGCGATTTTTTTATTTACTCGGTTTAGTGAAACTTCCGCCGCTGCGGAAATCTATAAACGTACGTTTTTTATCGGCCCGCGGCGGGCGGCCGCGATCAAACCGTCCGCGCCGAGGTTTAGAACCGCCGAAGGATCCGCCCTGGGGTTTGCGGTACTGCCTTGGTTCGCGGTTAGGGCGCGCCTCGCGGGAACGGCCCGGCTTGTTGCCCAGTTCCGCCGGTGCAGAAAATTCAGAATGCTTTGACACCGGCAAAGTGGTTCTAATCAGCCGCTCAATATCGCGCACGTCCGCGGTTTGATCCGGCGTGGCAAAAGTTATGGCGTTGCCGGACATACCCGCCCGGCCGGTGCGGCCGATACGGTGGACGTAATCCCCAGGATTTTCGGGAATGTCAAAATTTAAAACCAATTGAATGCCCTTTACGTCTATGCCCCTGGCGGCAATGTCCGTGGCCACAAGCACCCTGAACTTTCCGGCCTTAAAACCGTCAAGCGCCGCCCTCCTTTGCGGAAGACTGCGGTTGGAATGAATTTCCGTTGAAGAAAATCCTGCCCCTCGGAGCGCTTTAGAGATTTTGCTCGCACCGTGTTTAGTGCGCGAAAAAACCAAAGCCGAACCCTTGTATTCGTTAAGCATCTTTTGCAACAAGTTAATCTTGTTTTCTTTTTTTACAAAAAACAATTCCTGTTTTATATCGGCCGCGGCCGTGCCCGGCCTTTCAATTTCCACCCTAATCGGTAATTTCATATACGAACTGGCCAGCTTTATAATTTCTTCCGGCATGGTCGCTGAAAAAAGCAAAGTCTGCCTATCTTGAGGAACATGCTTCACTATTCGTTCTATCTGGCCCAAAAAACCCATATCGAGCATGCGGTCAGCCTCATCTAAAATCAGCACGCCGACTTTAGAAAGTTCCAAAGTTTTCTGTTGAAGATGATCGTTAAGGCGGCCGGGCGTACCGATAACAATATGCGGATTGCGCTTTAGGGCAGATATCTGCTTATTCATTGGCGCGCCGCCGATGAGGACAGCAGTTTTAACACCAAGACTGTTGCCGATTTTATAAATAGTTTCTTCAACCTGCAAAGCCAACTCTCGGGTCGGCAGAATAACCAGTCCCCGCTTTTTAGTGAGCGCCAATCTTTGAATCATGGGTATGCCAAAAGCCAGAGTCTTGCCTGTGCCTGTTTGGGCAATACCCATCATATCCTTTCCCTCCAAGCCTATGGGAATAGACTTGGTCTGTATCGGGGTAGGGATTTTGAAATTAAGACGGTCTAAAATTTCTAGAAGCTTTGGCGCAATGCCCAGATTATAGAAACTATTTTTTTCAGGTTCGGTCGTCGTCAAAGTATATTACTAAAAGTCATATCTTATTTAATTATACTCGAAAATTAAAATTTTGTCAACGTCACGGACGCGTCAAACCCCCAACCAAATGTACTAAATGAGCATATATCAAGGCTTGGTGATGAAGCTAAAGAAAGTTAATAAGAGTTTCATAGCCCAAAAATGGCAACAAAATGCAATTTGAAGCCCCGCCCAGCAGGGGCTTCAAATTTGGACGGCCAGGCACCAGGAGGCTATACTAAGTAATATGATGACATCTGATGACATTGTCATAGACCGGGTTGATGAAAATGACCGGGTTTTAGGGCCAATCAGCCGAAAAAATATTTACCGGGAAAATGCGTCTTTCCGCACCTCGCATATTTTTGTTTTCAATTCAAAGGGCGAACTGCTCCTGCAAAAACTAGCCTCAACTCGCGAACGCTACCCGGGCAAGTGGGGGTCGTCGGTTGCCGGTTATGTTATCTCCGGTGAAAGTTACGAGCAGGCGGCCAAGAGAAAACTGATGGATGAGTTGGGCGTAAGCAGTAGTGGGGCGAAGCTACAGACTATTGGCAAGACTTTTATACAGGATGAGGGGCGCAAAAAATTCATCACCCTTTATAGAACTGACCACGATGGTGGCTTCAAGCCCGATTCTGAACAGATCGATGAAGTAAAATTCTTCGCACTCAAAAAAATTGAAGAAATGAGAAAAGACAACCCGGACGAATTCACCCCCAACTTTCTTTATCTTCTGGACTTCTATACAAATCAGAAAAAATAAAACCGCCCTGAATTAAATCGAAGGACGGTTTTTTTTATTACTGGTTTTTCTTCAGCCCTTCAAGCGCCCGCAAAATCTCAAGCGGCACGGCAAAGACTACGGTGTTGGATTGATCGGAACTGATGTCATTAATGGACTGCAAAGTGCGCAGATGCAACGCGCCCGGGGAAGCTGACAACATAGCCGCAGCCTTGGCCATATTCTCAGCCGCAGCCACTTCGCCCTGCGATTGGATAATCACCGCACGACGCTCTCGTTCGGCCTCGGCCTGCTTAGCTATGGTGCGTTCCATATCTTCCGGAAGGACGATGTCTTTAAGTTCAACGTTATCCACTTTAATCCCCCAAGGATCAGAAGTGGTATCAACAATGCTTCTTATTTTTTCGGAAATGCTCTCGCGCTCCGAGAGAAGCTCGTCTAACTCCACACCGCCGACCACGTTGCGCATAGTGGTCTGGGCCAGCTGGGAAACAGCGTAATAGAAATTCTCGACTTCTAAAATAGCCTTGCTCGCGTCTGCCACCTTATAATAAATAACCGCATTCACGCCCACAGAGATATTGTCTTTAGTGATGGCTTTTTGGCTCGGCACATCCACGGCCTTAACGCGCATATCCACCTTGCGTATGCTCTGAAAAACCGGCACCACAATGCGCCAGCCCGGCTCTTTAATGCTCGTAAAACGACCCATGGTAAACATAACTCCGCGCTCGTACTGGTTCACCTGCTTTAAAAACACTATCAACAGGAACAAAGCGGCCAACACATATATAACCCACATAAGATATCCCTTTGTTTAAACGTTAAAACGACCAATCCCATTGTATCATAAACCTAAGCTAAATTTAACAACCGCGGCCGTTGCCAATAACGCGCAGGAAGTTTAAAATGGGTTCACGGTACGGAGCTAATTTTGAGCGCACGGAGAAGGCCCGAAATAACTCTGGCGAAAACTTAATAAATTATATAGGCCGCTATGCGGCTTTATAATTTCCACAACTTCCGCGTCGCCTGCTTCTGGCCTGGCACAACCATCGGGTTGCTCGCAAAGCAAGTCAACCACTTGGTTTTGGTTAAAGCCAGTCCCGCTAGCAGGCTTTTGACCAACTTACAACGTTTCTAAGCCTCCGCTTTCCTTTCAACGTAGTCTAACTACGTCTCAAGGAAATGCTCGGCCGCGCCTCGAATTTGGTACAAACGCGAAAGTTCTGTAATTAAGGGAGTTTTCTCGACCAATCTAAAAAAGTTAATGCCAATTATAATTGGTATACTGATTCTCTCGTCCCTGTTTTCGCCCCTCATTCCAAATTTCGTTCCTGAAAAATCCATCGTTCCGGTCTCGCAGGTTAAGGCTGAAGAAATTCCCCCGCTTGAGATGAAAGCCAAAGGAGTCTACGTCGAAAACTCAAAA
>MFES01000003.1:11347-46464 GCA_001779955.1 Candidatus Doudnabacteria bacterium RIFCSPHIGHO2_02_FULL_46_11
TAACCAAGGTCATGACCGCTTTAGTATACCTCGAAGAAAATCCGAACCTAAACAAGGTTGTAACCCTGACCGAAGCGGATCAAGTGGAAGGCGCCGCCCTTCTTTCGAGAACAGGCACGAAATTCCGCGCTTACGACCTTCTTAACGCCAGCCTCATGGCCTCGGCCAACAACGCCACAAACGTACTGGCCCGCGAAGGTACCGACCTCACTCTTGAACAGTTCATTGAAAAAATGAACGGCCGCGCTAAAGAGTTGGGCCTTAAGCAAACTCGCTTTGTTGAGCCAACCGGAATCAATCCGGACAACCGCTCAACGCCCAAGGAGTACGCGGTAATTATAAACAAAGCCCTGGCTAATCCGATTATTCATCAGATTATGACCTCGACTTACTATGAGATTAAGCCTTTGGGCAAAGCTTCATTTCCAATAGGCACCAGCAATAAACTTCTTAAGGAACCGCAGAACTTTGAAGTCGAAGGCGGCAAAACCGGATTTACTTACGGTTCAGACTACAACTTCGCCGCCAAGATGAAAAAGGGCGATACAGAAGTAACGGTTGTCGTGTTCGGTGATGAAAGTTTAAGTACGGCCATAGAAAACAGTAAAAAGCTTGCAACTGAAGCCTTGGAAAAAAGCGGCGAATAAGCCGCTTTATGAAAATAAAAAGCGAGAGGGCGCGCGGGCAGTATTCCGCGCGCCCTTGGTTTCAGCTCGCGCGCTGTTTGGGCTTTTGACGCCTCGCCCGAACAGCCCGAACGTGAAGCTTGAGAAACTGACACAGCGCCGGCCCTGACCCCATACAACAAGTCGGACAGTGGTTGAGGTGATACTGTTGCTTCAAGCTGATGGTTTCCGGTAAATTCCCGGCGCACAGCTCATCAACAAGCTCCCTAACCGGCTCGCCATTACAAAGAGGTATGGCCAGCTGTGGTATAACCGTTTTCCTCTTCATTCTTCCCCCTCGGCTTGGGTGACCGCTCCCCCAACCGCAACAGTTCATTAAATATACAGATTTATCCTATACTGTGTCTATGGCTAAATCGATCACCATCTTAGGTATAGAAACTTCATGCGATGAAACCGCGGCGGCTGTGGTGGAATTAAAAAATAACCGCTTCCGAGTTTTAAGCAGTGCCGTAGCCTCACAGGTAGATCTGCATAAACTAACCGGCGGTGTAGTACCGGAAGTTGCCGCGCGGGAGCATGTAACAACCATAATGCCAACGATTAAGCTTGCGCTTAATCGGGCAACAATCCAAATGTCAAAATCCAAATTTCAAATAAATTCCAAAGCTCAAAATTCAAAACTTAACTCATTGGACGCAATAGCCGTAACTGCAGGCCCGGGCTTACTGCCGGCTCTTTTGGTCGGTGTTGATACAGCAAATGCCCTGTCTTTGGCTACCGGCATTCCGGCCATTCCCGTTCAACATATTACCGGACACATATACGCCAACTTCGTTGGCAAATCCGAAATCCGAAAACCTCCGCCCTGGGCGGAAAAATCTAAACGTTATCACAATGACCTCCGATCGGACAAAAATGTGATAGATGTCCGCAGAATAAAATTTCCCTTGCTTGCCCTGGTTGTCTCGGGTGGTCATTCCGAATTTATTTTGATGAAAAATTATTTGCAGTTTAAAAAACTCGGCCAAACCCTGGACGACGCGGCCGGCGAATGTTTTGATAAATGCGCCAAAATTTTAGGACTTCCGTACCCAGGCGGGCCGCAAATTTCTAAGGCAGCGCTTAATGGTAACCCGAAAGCCTTTAATTTTCCGCGGCCCCTCCTTCGCTCAAAGAGCTATGGAGGGCAAGCAAGGTTTCCGGATGGTAATTTGAATTTTTCTTTTGCCGGTTTGAAAACAGCGGTGCTTTACAAGGTCAATGACCTTGTAAAAATCAAAAATCAAAAATCAAAAATCAAAAATACAAATAAAAATTCAAAATTACCTAAACAAACAACTGCGGACCTGGCAGCTTCTGTTCAGGCGGCCATTGTCGAAACTTTAGTTAAGAAAACCGAACGAGCCATAAAAAAAAATAAACCTAAGTCTTTTACTCTGGGCGGCGGCGTTGCTGCAAATTCGGAATTACGTAATCAATTACGTAATTTGCTAAGCGACAATTTTCCAAAGGTTAAATACTACGAAACTAAGGTAGAATACGCCACCGACAACGCGGTAATGATTGCCGCCGTCGGCGCAATGCTTGCCCGCAAAAATTTTACCAAAAAGCTCGGTGGGAAAAAACTGTCAAAATTTGTTAAGGCGAATCCACAATTAGAAATTAAACAATAAAACAGCCTCCTGCAAATGAAAAGGCGCGAGATCCAGGGGACCCCGCGCCGTTCCACACTTCAAACGCCTCCTTCAGCGTTTTCGCTTCTTACTTCTTGACCGCTGGCGCCGGCGTGGCACCCACGGCCTTGGCGACGCCTGCCTTCACGCCGTTGAAGAACACCTCGCCGCGGCGCTTGAAAAAGCCGCGGATGTAAGCGTCGTTCCTTGAGGCGTGGAGCTCGGGAACAACGCTGTCCGGGTTCTCCGCCGGCCAGTTGCCGTACCAGGCGAGCATGATCGTGGTGCTGTCGAACGGGGCGATATCGCGCCGATACTCCCAGTTCAACAGGTAGCGATCCAACAACGCCCGATCCACCTGCCCCGCCAAGACACCAGCGAAAACGCCAATGCCCTGGGCCGCGACCGGTTTGGATACTGCCGGAAGGCGGTCGTACCAGGTGGCCCACTTCTGATACTTGTAAGCCACCTCCATCGCCTGGTCTTGGGCATTGACCGCCTTCATTCCCCCGATGCGCCGCAAATTGTCGCGCATCGAGATCACCACGGGCTCGAGCTTTTCGAGGGCCGGCAGATGCGGGGCATACATTGAGTCCGTCGGGATCTCGGCGGTTTCGCCGAACCTGGCTCCAGCCACCAGTCCCTCGCCCCAGACACTCCGCTCGATCTCCCATTGCACCGAGTCGGGCAGGTCCTTCATCGCGATCTTCTCGCGGAATGTGAGCCCTTCGATCACCGCGCTGCGCTGGACGATCGTCGTGTCCGTCAGCTCGTCGCGGAACACGTCTCGGGCCACCGTGTAGCGCCCGAACTGCCAGTCCTCGCAGTGGCGATCCGTGAGCGAGTTCAGCTCGACGATCTTGTCGCGCAGCTGCTCGGAGGTCACTCGGATGAAGCAGTCACCCATCTGGAGCAGCACCGAACTGCCATCAAGCGCAACCTCGAGCACGTACTGCCGCGAGGGATAGAGCATCGCCACGGTCCCGGTTCGGTAATTCCTGAACGAAGTGTTCTCGGAAACCACGAGTCCCTTGCCCGGAGCGGGCTTGGGGATGGCTCCCGACGCCGGGACTGACTTCTCGGGCGCGGCGTCATCGCCGTTCGCTGCGCCGCAGCCCATCAAGATGATGGCCAGCGCCAACGAACCGAACAACTTGTGCATGCGTGTCATTGTCCCCCCTTTGTGATGGCGCCTGCCTCATGCAGTCGCCTTGTGTTGTGTACTTTACTTCTCCCGAATGGGCTTTAATCTGCACCCTCTTGCAAACTTAAGCCCATTTAGGAGATTTTGGGTATTTTAGCACAAATTACCTCTCTTGTCAATCATAAACCGAACTCTCTTTACTCCCTAAAAAACAAGCGGTTTTGGAGAAATTTAGCCCAGTTAATGTATACTTAAAGCAATATGGCCCAAAAAGAGCTTGCCAAGGCCTATAACCCGACCGAAGCCGAAGAACGAATATATAAACTCTGGGAAGAGTCTGGTTTTTTTAATCCCGACAACCTGCCTGACGCCAAAAAACGCGAACCTTTTACCATTATCATGCCGCCGCCCAACGCCAACGCTCCCCTCCATGTTGGCCATGCTTTGTTTTTAACGATTGAAGATATTTTGATTCGTTTTAACCGCATGCAAGGCCGTCGCGCACTGTGGCTGCCCGGTTCAGACCATGCCGGTTTCGAGACACAGGTAGTATTCGAAAAAAAACTGGAAAAAGAAGGCCGCTCGCGATTCAAAATGGAGCGCAAGGAATTGTACAAAGAAATTTGGGATTTCGTTCAAAACAACAAACACATCAGCGAGCAAGGTATTAAGCGCATGGGATCTTCCTGCGACTGGTCGCGCAATACCTTCACTCTGGATCCAGCAATAATAGAAATCGTCTACGAAACTTTCGAGCAAATGTACAAAGACGGTTTAGTATATCGCGGCCAAAGAATTTCCAATTGGTGTATCAAGCATCAAACGAGCCTTTCTGATTTGGAAACAAAATACGAAGAACGAAGCGAGCCTCTTTACTATTTAAAGTACGGTCCTTTTACAATTGCTACGGCCAGACCCGAAACAAAGTTTGGCGATAAATATGTAGTTATGCATCCGGAAGATAAACGATATACCCAATATAAGCACGGCGACAAAATTGAAGTTGAATGGATAAACGGAAAAATTACAGCCACAATTATAAAAGACGAAGCCATTGACCAGGAATTCGGTACAGGGGTTATGACTATTACCCCTTGGCATGATCCGATTGACTTTGAAATTGCGCAAAGGCACGGTTTAGATAAGGAACAAATTATTGATAAATTAGGCAGGCTTCTGCCAGTTGCTGGCGAATTTCAAGATATGAAAATAAAAGAAGCCCGCCCCTTGATTGTCGAGAAACTAAAAACTAAAAGCCTGCTCGAAAAAGTTGATGAAGATTACAAACACAACGTCCAGCTTTGCTATAAATGCAATAGCGTAATTGAACCGCAGATTATACCGCAATGGTTCGTGGCTATGACTAAGAGTTTGAAAGATGGCCGACCATCACTAAGGGATATGGCATTGCAAGCCACAGAAAACAATGAAGTGAAAATTATCCCGGAACGATTTGAAAAAGTATATACACACTGGATGCAAAATCTGCGTGATTGGGCAATAAGCCGCCAAATTGCCTGGGGCATTCCTTTTCCGGTTTGGTACTGTAATGTCGAAAGGGCAAATATGCCGCGCATACATTTTGCAGATTTTACGGTTGAGCAAGTCTTAAATGGAAAAACAAAAACTTACCGCCTAAAAAATAAAGGCCACAACATTAGTGATAAAGTTAGACTGGTAAATAAAACTACGCAAGAAGTTTTTGGCTATGCCACTATTACCAATGTAGAAATTAAAAAAATAAAGGATATTGATCTTAGTGATAAAGCTCATTACTCCACTTACAAAAATCTGGACGAACTGCTGGTAGCTTTCAAAAGACACTACCCGCCGGACCAAAAAATTGATGGCGAAACAGAAAGCTACATTTACGACTACGCTTTCGAGGCGTTATCGCCGGAAAATACAAAAGACGGTTGCGGCCAAATAATAATATCCGGCGAAGCGCCTAAAAAATGTCCGGTTTGTAAAAACAAAAATTTAACGCAAGATCCTGATACTTTTGATACCTGGTTTTCATCCGGACAATGGCCGTATGCCACGCTAATGGCTCAAGGTAAAAAGGATTTCGAAACTTACTACCCTACACAAGTAATGGAAACGGGTTGGGATATTCTCTTTTTCTGGGTGGCGCGGATGATAATGTTCGGGATTTACAAAACCGGACAAAAACCTTTTAGCACAGTATTTTTGCATGGTATTGTCCGCGATAAAGATCGTCAAAAAATGAGTAAGAGTAAGGGCAATGTGGTTGACCCTTTGGGCGTAATTGATACTTACGGTACCGATGCCTTACGCTTTGCTCTTATATTCTCTACTTCAGCCGGCACCGATATTCCATTGTCAGAAGATAAGGTAAAAGGCATGAAACACTTTGCCAATAAAGTTTGGAACATAGCCAGATTTGTGTTAACCAATCTGGAAAAATCAAAAAACAAAAAACAAAAAACAAAATTACAACCTAAAACTGAAAACGATAAAAAAATATTAGAACAGTTGGAACAAACGATAAAGGAAGTGACGAACAATTTGGAAAACTTCCGCTTGCACGAGGCCGCCCAAAGCATTTACCAGTTTACCTGGCGCGATTTTGCCGATGTTTATATTGAAGCCAGCAAAAAACAACTGTCCAATTCCATGGAATTGGACAGTGGAAAATCCTCCGCCGCCAAGACCTCGGCGGAGCTTCGGGAAAACACGCAAAGAATTCTTCTTTACTGCCTGCAAAATATTCTGAAATTGCTCCATCCTTTTATGCCGTTTGTCACCGAAGAAATCTGGCAACAAATGGAAAACGAACAGTTGTTAATGGTAGAAACCTGGCCCCGACTTCGCTAATTCAGCCTTCGTAGCCACTTCGGCGAAGTAGGCAGCTTCGTGGGGTAAGCAAAATAAACAAAAACCGCCTGCTTGCACTTCGTAGTCCGCCGAAGCTTTAGCGTAGGCGGACGAAGTAGTGGCGGTTTTTATAATAGTTATAAATTAGTAGGCGGGCACGCCTTGATAAAACTCCGTCCCCGCTAGACGATTAAATTGGCGCTGGGCTCGAAGGGCTTGCGCACGCAAAGCACGATATTGCTCAACTTTTTCCAGATCCTCGTCCGTCCATTGTTTAGTGCGGATGTATTCCAGATGCTCGCCCAGTTTTTGCCTAAATTCATCGGCCGTTAACTCGACCGTAAGCGCAGCGGGCGACTGTAAATTTTTTGCTATTTCCTTTACGCTTTTTTGTATTGAGCCGAGCGTGCGCTGAAGCTCTTGTTTTTGGTCTTTATGCGTTCTTAGCTTTTGATTTTTTTCGGCAATTTGGGCTTCAAGCGCCTTTTTGGCCTTTGTCCGCCTTGATTCATTAAAATAATTTGCCTGATTTAATTCAAATTGAGCTTTCGCCAACTTGCCGTAAAGTGTGTACTGATATTCATTATCACCTCTATTACCCAGTTCCCGCTCCAGCGCATTAATTTTCTCCTGCTCCGCGTCAATGTCAATTGAAAGGCTTGAATAAACTTCATACTCCCCTTGCCATCTCCCCAAGCGAATGGTGTGTTTTACGCCTGGTTTATCCTCTCTTTCCGGTAGCGTTTCCAAAATTTGGCTAAGCGCGCCTATTTGCGCATAAAGAAAAGAATCGGTCAGTTGCCGCGCCTCGTTATTTATTCGCTCATACTCTTCGACAAAACGCGCGGTATCCATTTCCTGGCCGTCCAGCCTAGCCGGCGCGCGGCCGGCCTGTTCCAAGGTCTGTATAGCCCACTCGGCTTCCAAACGTACAACCAGCATTTCTTTGACTTTTTCCTCTTCTTCAGTTAGCGCCTTATCTTTTTCGTTGATAGAATTTTTTAATCTATAAAGGTCGAATCTGCGTTGGCCGTGTTGATCATAAAAATCCCCAAGCGCCTGCAGGGTTTCCGGCCTTAATCTTAACCGGCCCTCTTGGGCCGCGACTTTGACCTCTTCGGCCCGAAACACCGATTCCAACATATTACTTCGCTCGTGATAATCGTAATAGACAATTTCACCAGGCTTCTTTGCTTCAATCGCCCGTAAAGCTTTAGCCTGCCAATCATCCAAAATAACGGACATCTTTCCGGCTATGGTTGCAATAAGACGGTAATTCGGGATTAAATTGACGGCCTGCTGCGCCGTTAGGTCGCCTCTCTTACTGCCTTCCAAAAAATATTTAGCCCGATCATCGTCCCTCGCAGCCTGAAGCAAGTTCCTTATTTGCAGGCCATCCGCACCCACATATCGCTCAAGTTCTTGGCCTATGTGGCTCACCTGCTGTGCTTGGAGCATCTCAAAATAGGCCAGTTGCATTTCAATGTAAAGGTTCTCGGTGTTTGCGCGCCGGCCCCAGGCTCCGGCCATCGTTCTATTATTAAGCTTATCCGCCAAAACCTGTTGCTCTTGGTACGACCAGCCAGTTGCTTCTATGGCGCTCTGGATGGCCTGGAAAACAGCGCTGTATTTTTGTTCATAAGCATTAACGGCAAGGGCCGCTTCTCTCGCTTCTTCCTTCATAGCATGCTCAATGGCGGCAATATCCGTTTTCAAGATATCAACATGCTGTTCCTGCCTTTTTTGCTCAAATTGTTGGTGAATAGCCCCGCCATAAACTTCAGCGATCATGCCCTTAACCGCCTGCGCGCCATCTGGACCCAAACTTTCTGCATCACGCAAATCTTGGTATCCCACCGTAATCTGCGACGAAGAAGAATATCGATCTTTTAGGTTCTTTTCAAAGTTGCCCCGGAAACGACCCGCGACTACAGCGTGCCTTTGTTTAATACGCTCCCTGAATTCTTGCCTTTGCGCCTCTTGCGCCTTGCCGGCCGTGGTTTGTTCGCGAAGTTCCTGAATTTGCCGATCGATTGTTTGCATCTCTGCATTCAGCCTGTCACGCACCGTGGAAAGGTCTGCCTCAAAGTCTTTTTTCTTGCCGGAAATTACAAGATCCGGGTACCTGGCTCTTACCTGCTTCCTGGCTGTCAAACTTCGTTTCCTTTTCCAAAGCATGTCACGACCCTCATTGTCCTGTGCCTGAACGTCCTCGTGTTCAGCATTTATATGTTTAAATTCTTTGCGGCTCGGATTGTCTAAAAATTTCTTAACATCAGGATCCTGGTACGCTTCGTCAACTTTGCCTCGGGCCTCGGCAAAATCTGCACGAGACTGTTGGTCTTTTGCACCGCTAGATTCAAATTCAGTTAGCATTGCCTGAAGTTCTGCAGCCTGGGCTTCCAGGGCATCTATTTGGACTTGCAATTCCGAGTCACGGTGTGTTTCTTCCTCTCTTCGTCGCGCCAATAACAAAGCCGCCTTAGCGTCCTCTTCAGCTTGCCTTAAAACCTCCAGTCTTTGAGCTTCATCCAAGCGAGCCGCTTCAGCCGCGGCCGCCTGTCTTAACACATCTTCTTTTAGCCCCATAAATTTTTGCTTTTGTTTCTGACGATTACTGTAATATTATTATAGCACAACCATAAAATAAAATCAAACCACGAATCACCGCGGGTGCGCATGACTTATCACACTTTCCTCCGATCGGAGGCAATTGTGATAATAAAAAAAACGTCCCCTACTGGGGAACGATTTTTTTATTGCGGGCTAGTCACGATTTTGTCCACTACTCCGTACTTCTTGGCTTCTTCGGCCGACATAAAGTAGTCGCGGTCTGTGTCTTTTTCTATTTTTTTTGTGGGTTGCCCGGTATGAACCGCCAAAATTTTATTAACTTGGTTTTTAACACGTATCATTTCTTTGGTCTGAATCTCAACGTCCGTCGCCTGGCCCTGCGCGCCGCCGATTACTTGGTGAATCATCACCCGAGCATTCGGCAAAATCCAGCGCTTGCCTTTTTTGCCGGAAGCCAGAAGCACGGCCGCAGCCGAGGCCGCTTCGCCTATACAGATAGTATGAATATCAGCTTTAACAAATTGCATGGTGTCATAAATTGCCAAAGCTGCCGTAACTACCCCGCCCGGAGAATTTATGTAAATTTGAATGTCTTTGTCCGGCGTCTCGGCATCCAAAAACAAAAGCTGGGCAATAACCAAGTTGGCTACATAATCATCAATGGCATCGCCAATAAAAATTATTCGCTCTTTTAGCAAGCGCGAATAAATATCATAAGCCCGCTCGCCGGAAGGCGATTTATCAATCACCATTGGAACGAGTTGAGAAGTTATTCTTTTGTTACCCGCATTTTTCATAAAGACGCATTTATGAAACCTCAAACATCAATCTTCAACCCTCAAACAATCTTCAAACTTCAATTATCAATTCCGGAAATTGCCAGCCCGCTTGGACTTCGTCCAGGCGAAGTCTGGCGGGGGGTTTGGGGATTGAAGCTTTATTGGAGTTTGAGTGTTGAAGTTTGAACATTTACTCGGTACCCCGAGTTCCCATTCCTGTATCGCTTTCGGTGTCTGCTACATTTTCCGCATCCGGTGTCATGCCTTCTGAAGCAACCACATCGGCTTCAGCCATCATCGGCTGATCGTCCGAGGCCTCATCTTGCTTGGCCTCTTCCTTGCTCTCAACCGTATCAGCGGCATCTTTTTCTATTGTCTCGCCTTCTGTCGTTTCTTCCTCCGGCGGTGAATCGGGCGCCTCTTCTATTTCATCCGGGCTGGCCGTGGCCGCGGTTTCAGTTTCTTCCAATGCGCCGCCATCGCCCAGTTTCTCCCCGATTATATCTATTTTCCAGCCGGTAAGACGCGCGGCCAAACGCACATTCTGCCCGGCCCGACCGATAGCCAAACTCAATTGGTCTTCCAAAACTCCCACCCGGGTCTCTTTTTCATCCTCGTTAAGCTGGACGTTTATAATTTTTGCCGGAGACAAAGAATTGCTGATAAATTTAACAGGATCGTCGGACCATTCGATAATATCCACCTTTTCTCCGCCGAGTTCGGCCATAATTGTCTGTACGCGCGTGCCGCGCTGGCCCACGCAGGCGCCGATCGGGTCAACGCCTTCCTGGTTGGAAAATACCGCGACTTTGCTGCGGGATCCGGCTTCGCGGGCAATGGCTTTAATTTCTACGGTACCGGCATAAATTTCCGGAACTTCAAGTTCAAAAAGTCGGCGCACGATGTCGGCATGCGAACGGGAAAGTGTAATTTTCGGGCCCTTGGCCGTTGGTTCAACGTGCAAAACTAAAACCTTCAAGCGTTGGCTAATGCGGTAATTTTCACCCTTAATCTGTTCAGACGGAAACAAAACGCCCGTAGCCTTGCCCATATCCACGAGAACGGCATTGCCTTCAAGCCGTTGAACGACGCCGTTAACAATGGTGCGTTCGCGCGACTTAAATTCAGTAAACATGGCATTGCGTTCAGCCTCGCGAAGCCTTTGCATAATAACCTGCTTGGCGGTTTGGGCGGCAATGCGGCCAAAGTGCGTGCCGTCGGCTGGAGTAATTTCGGTTCGGATCTCGCCATCCATTTCAATATCAGGATTTATTTTCTTGCCTTCTTCAAGGGTAATGTATTTAGAAGGCTCTTTTTCCAAAAGTTCAGCATCCTCGGTTATTGTCTTTACGTCAAAAACGCGGCTGTCTAAAGTCACCGGGTCAAATTCAACTACCGGATTTTGCTCGCGGGTGGCGTAGTCTTTACGAAAAGCAGCGGCTAAAGCCACCTCAATCATTTTAATAATTTCTTCCTTGGGTATGCCCTTTTCGTCCGCAATTTGGGTAAGGGCTAAATCAAACTCACTTGGCATGTGATAAGTTCTAATTACTAATTTATGGCGAGGCTAGAGACTTTCCGAAAAACGTCGCGCCCTACTTCATCCTTCGGATTTCGAAGGGCAAGCAGGCCGCCTGTCCGCCGAAGCTTTAGCGTAGGCGGAAGTGAGAGGAAAAATTTCAGAAGAAATTTATTCTGTTTTTTCGAAAGGTGCTAGCCGAGTTACCATAGGGTATAAAAAAGCAATTCAGTAATTATCCTGAATCGCATCTTCTATAATATTAACACTCTGGAATTTTCCGTCAAGGGGTGATATAACCAGCGCCACATCTATGCGCATCAGGTAGTCTTGATACTTGGCATTGTTGGCTATAAAACCTTTTATGGCCTTTAACAGGCGCTGCTGTTTTTTAAAGCCGACAGCCTCCACTGCCGGCATAAATTCTTCATTTTCCCGGGCCTTGACCTCCACAAAAACCAGCTGCTTGGCTTTGGCGGCGATTAAATCTATTTCGCCCAACTGCTTATAGCCCATGACCAAAACTTTTTGTCCGACAATCTTAAAACCTTTTTTCTTGTATTCCTCCGCAACCAGCCGTTCTCCCCAATCGCCGAACTCTTTTTTGCTCGTAGGCATTGTCTATTTTAAATATTTTTGCTTGGTTTGCTGATTGTGAAAACCCGCTATTTCCTTTGAATAATCACGCACCCAGTAAATAACTAGCTTGATTAGCCAAATCGTCGCCACCAAAGCCAAAACCACGGACCAAAACCGCCATTCCAAATAGGCCGCGCCTTCGTAGCGGAAAACCGTCCACAACAGGCCAATGAGACCATAGGTTAGGCATAGGTTTCTAAACCTACGCACGAGCTTCCTGCTTACCGGATTCATGGTCTTCAGGAAAAGCAAGGCGACTAAAATAATTCCCAAAATTACGGCGCCGGCAGCGTCGTAAAAAAAGATATTGTCCCAAATCTCTAAACGCAGCGGATACGGGCCAAAAAGAAATGTTTGCATATCCATCCCGTATAGTTACCCCAATAAATCTTTAGGCTTTGTGTTAAAGCCTAGAAAAATATTGCTTTGTAAGTTAATGCTTAAAATAATCATATTATCTATTCTGCGGCCAAGATTTAGAAGAGTGAATTCTAGAATAAAATACGTAATTAAATGCTTGCCCATCTTATTACATTCCACAATACCAGCAGAAGATTGGGGAAGTTATACGGGATCCATGGTGAGTTAATTTTACAATTTTCAATTTCTAATTTCTAAACAATGAGCCAATTTCAGAATTTCAAAATTGAGACCTTGGAAAATTGTTTGAAAATTGAAAATTAGAAATTAATAAATTACTTAATATAGGTAACGGCATAATGATAAGAATCGGCTGGTGTTTTTCGGCCTGGCTTGAAGCCGGAGCCTGTTAAAAGATGGGCGACGTCTTCTTCCGAAAGTCTAGTTTCAGCCGGAGGCCCGAAGGCCGAGCCCTGCGGTTCCCATTCGATGACTAAAACATAACCGCCGGTTTTCAAAGCCTTAAAGGCCGACTCGATAACGGCTTTTTTGTTTGGCGCCTGGTGTAAGATATTTGCCAAAATAACAGCATCACAAGAAACGGCCGGCACAGGGCAATAATCGGCTTTTTCCAGGTCACAGCGCAAAGTGGTGATATTCCGGATTTGTTTGAGCCTGGCATCAGACATCAAGTGGCGCAAGGGGTCTTCCTGAATATCAACGGCATAAACCGAGCCCTTGTCGCCTACTATCTCGGCCGCGGCCACGGCATAAAAGCCGTTACCAGAACCAAAATCGCCAATAATCATGCCCGGCCTAAAACCGGCGCCAACCAGAACTTTATGAGGATCAATAAATCTATTACCCGGACTATAAAGCATATAAATTTAAAAATCAAAAATCAAAGTTCAAAATTTAAACTTAAAAATGATAACTTCCAGAAACAAATTTTGAATTTTTACTTGTAGTTTTGACTTTTGCATTTTGAATTTTGACATTAAAGCTTTATTATTTCATGTTCATGTTGAATACTTAGCGTCTTTTTTGTTTCAATATCAATGGTTAGCATAACATAATTTAACCAAATTTCTGGCGTTTCTGCAATCTCGTAAGTCAATTTTTCTCCGGTTAAAAATCGATTTATCGATACTTCCGATTTCATACCAAGCACCGAATCATATGGTCCATTCATGCCAACATCCGTAACATAGCCTGTACCTTTGGGTAATATTGTGGCATCGGCCGTAGGGATATGAGTATGGGTACCCAGGACTGCGCTTAATTGCCCGTCGAAGTGCCTACCCAAAGCAACCTTCTCCGAAGTAGCTTCGGCGTGAAAATCCAAAATTATAGCCGATAATTTCTCCCCTTCATATCTTTCCAAAATCTGCGGCAAAACCGTCCACGGAGAAAATTCCGAAAACCGAAAAAATACTTGGCCAACCAAATTTAAAACCAGCACTTTCCCCTTGAGTGTTTCTATGACAAGCTCGCTCCGGCCTGGCAAATCGCGCGAATAATTCGCAGGTTTTATTAGAGTCGGATATTTTTCAAAAATTGCGGCAACTTCCGCGTCTTCACGAACTTTATCGTGGATATGCTCGCCGGATGTAAAAACATCCACGCCCGCTTTGACCATGTCCGCGAGAGTGCTGTCGGTTACGCCTTTGCCGTGCGCCGAATTTTCGACATTGGCGATAATCAAATCCGGCCGGAACTCTTCTTTAATTTTGGGGATAATAGAAGCCACGCCCCGTCTTCCGGGCCGCCCGACAATATCACCAAAAAATACTACTTTTAATTGTTTAGCCATAATTCTTGGTCGTCAGTCCTAGCACCCTCAATAGGTAATTAGCTCGGTAAAAAATTTTCTTCAACCTCTTTTATCGCCTCCTCAATACCGCTCTCCTCAACAAGTTGATCTAATCTGACCATAAATCCAGAGCCAAACGCTTTATTTAATCTTTCCCATAGCTCTTTCCACTTTGGAATCCTCTCGTCTCGCGGGACATCTGTTTTATAGTTCTCGAAGTAGGCTTCAACAAAGAGATTTTCGGGAATTTGTGCTTTTTCTGCCAACAGCCTAAATAATCTTATCTCTGAATTGTATGACATTGAGGCATTTGCGCCTAGCACCCTTTGCATTAGATAATCGGTCAATGCCTCATTAAGCCAACGGAAACGAGGAGTATATTTCTCTGCAAGAGCTGGTGAATTCGGCTCCATAGGCACAAATCGCAAACCGATTCTTTGATGGTTGGCATCTAGCATTTCAAATTCTCCAATCCTAATATCTTCAAAGGTCAGATTGCGGCCTACAATGGTTCTGCCAGACAAAGCGTGAAATATCTCATGAACTATGTTTGATTTTAAATCACCCACGGTATATTCGGAAATTACTATTTCATTAGCCCAGATTCTGAATTCTCCGTTTATCTCTTCAAAAGCTGAAAGTAGCGGGTCTCGCATTTTAATCGATAAGCTATCAAGTCTGGGTAATACCTCTGGCTCTAAAGGAAGAACGCCCTTTTCTATGGCTTGACTGAGGTAAGCCCTAAGTTGAGGTACAAAAGTAGCTATAACTTTATTAAATTCTGCTGACTTTTTATTAAAAATATCCAGATGATTTCCTGCGATAGCAACCAACGCCTCAAGTGATATGAGGGAGAAATTCTGGATAAATTCTCCGTATGCTTGTTCTTTATCATCCGAAGATACTATCTTCTCATTTTTAAGGATTAGAAGTAAGGCGGAGTTGGTAAAAATTTCTTCAAATAATTTTTTAACAAAAACTGACTTTGTTTGATCTTTCGATAAATCAGTAATAACATCTCGCATTTCTTGAATATCTTCAGATAAGTAAATTTTATCGCTCTCGATAGATTTATCCAGCTCTTCCCGCTCTGCTCTGATTAGACTATAGGCAGGATTTCCCGCTTGAATTTGTTCTGCTATTGCTAACGAGGAATCTAACCGAGATACACGTTCAAATAAACGCCCGCCAAAAACTTCAAGGCCGTGCTGGTCTTTTAGTATTTCACTTGATAGCTCCTGGCTTTCCTTATACTCCTGGGACGCTGCATCTACTTTCTTATAAGGCTCTTCTGGATTCACAGGGCCTCTAACAGGTCCTGAATCTAGATGTCCTAAAATATGGCTTGGTTCATTTAATCGTCGCATATAATTTATTCGGCCTAGGCTGGCTCAGTGTATGGTTGAGCCTGCCCTTTGACAAAAGCGTCTCGCAGGGCTCGGCTGCTTGGTTTAAAGCAAAGCTTTAAAGCCGAGACCGAGAGAGAAGCAAAGTTTTCCGCTGGAGAAAACTTATGCTGTCTTTTGGAAAAGGTGCAGGCGAAACCTATCGAGCGTATTCAATAACCCGTTTTTCCCGAATAACATTTACTTTGACCTCCCCCGGATACTTCATCTCATTCTCAATGCGGTTGGCTATGTCGCGCGCCATTTTGGTCGCGGCCCAGTCATCCACTTTATCCGGCACGACAAACACCCGTACTTCGCGGCCGGCCTGAACGGCATAGGTTTTCTCAACGCCTTCAAAGCTCTTGGCGATATTTTCAAGATCTTCCAAACGCTTAACGTAATTCTCAAAAGATTCACGCCGCGCGCCCGGGCGCGAACTCGAAATCGCGTCAGCCACGTCAACAATTGCCGCTTCAACCGACAAGTGCTCTGATTTATGCTGTCCCACGTCAGTGTCGTAATGGTGGGACTCAATGGCGTTTATAACGCGCGGATCCAAATTGAATTTCTCCGCAATTCTCCTGCCGATCTCAACATGCGTGCCTTCAATTTCCTGATCAATGGCCTTGCCGATGTCGTGCAATAATGCGCCCTGTTTCGTGATATTTACGTCGGCACCCAGTTCCTCGGCCATTATCGTGGCAATCTTAGCCATTTCAACCGAATGCTGAAGAATGTTTTGCCCGTAAGAAGTGCGGAACTTCAAGCGTCCGACAAGCTGAATAAGCTTTGGCGGGAAATTAATGATACCCAGTTCCTGGACCGCTTCCTCGCCGGCCTCGCGGATCATTTCGGCTACCTCGTGCTTGGTTTTTTCATAAAGCTCCTCGATGCGGGCCGGGTGTATGCGTCCGTCTTTGAGTAATTTTTCCAAAGTCAGCTTAGCCACGTGGCGCCTTAAGGAATTAAAGCCGGAAATTAAAACGGTGTCCGGCGTGTCATCAACAATAATTTCAACGCCCATCAACTGCTCAAAAGCCTTGATGTTTCGGCCTTCCTTGCCGATAATCCTGCCTTTCATTTCTTCACTTGGCAGTTGAATGGAGGTGGTGGTCATTTCCGCAGTAACGTCAGCCGCGACTCGCTCCATGGCCTGGGTGATTAAATCGCGAGCCTTTTTATCGGCGTCCTCGCGGGCCTGGACAATTAATTTTCGGGAAAGCCCGGTTAGTTCTTCCCGAACTTTTTGTTCAGTATTTTCCAAAAGGATATTTCTCGCTTCTTCTCTCGAAAGCGCTGCCACTTTTTCCAATTTTTCAACCTGCTCCTGTTTGAGACCTTCTATTTCCTGGCGCGTCTGATCTAAAATTTTATTTTTTTCTTCCAGGGCTTGCTTCTCTCTCTCCAGACGATCCAACTTTTGATCAAGTTCCCCTTCGCGATTCTCGATGCGTGTTTGAGAACGCAAAATCTGCTGGCGGAATTCGGCCTCCTCTTTTTTAGCCGCCTCGGTAATAGCCAGAGCTCTTCCCTTAGCCTCAAGGATTAATTCCTTTTCTTTGGAAGAAGCGTCCTCAAGCATCCTCTGTGCCTTGTTTTCGGCGCTGTTTATTTTGGTCGCAACCTGAATTCTCCTAATAAAATAACCAGCAATTCCGCCAAGGATTACAGCTGGTATCAGAAATAATAAATCCGAACTCATAGACTAATTTCGAGTCTTTCGAGTTCGGAACTGCTAAGGTATTGAATTTACGCGTAAAAACGCCCTATTTTAAGATATTAGGATACGTTTATATTTTTGGAATTTACAGAATTTACAAGCGAAAAGCTGTAATTTACCGGCAAACTGATCATAAAAGCGTTAAATTCAAGGAAACTCTGGCGTTCCGGGCTCGAAGATTTTCGATACTAAAAAATTAAATTAACTAATCTCACTATAAAACTTGAGACCCTGTTTTGTCAACCACGACCGCAAAAACAGGCCCGACCTGAATCTACCCGGGTCTGACCTGTAGAATTAATCTTCCCTTATCTTTACCGAGAACTCCGGGTCATCGGCATATTGCAGGGCTTTATCAGTCACCAGATATTTAGCTTTAGCTTCAAGGAAAGGCAAGTCCGTATCGATTAAACCGAGGGAATAGGCTAGCTCGTCCGCTCGGGCAGGAAAAACATACTTCAAGCTGAAAGGCACCCGTTTGGGGGCAATTTTGTTGACGTGCTCAACAATATTATTACTGCAATTGTTGGTTAAGGTGTTGTAAAACTCCGGCTTGTCTCTTAGCTGATTTGTTCTGCCGATCATATCGAGAAAAACCGATCTAATTTTTTCGGGTGTAGTTTTTACCGGATAAATATACACTCGATCTTTTCGATAGTTAGTCCTAAGCTTTACTACGTCCCGCTCATCAGCTATGACATACATCAATTCATATTGTTTGAACAGGCCTTTAAACGGCGAATATTTTTCTCCCTTTTCTTTTCTAATTTCGATTGAGATACTAACGAATTGATTGCCGGAAAATTCGAAGCTTAAAAAGGTGTGGCCGGCATATTGACTGTCCCCGAACGGCTCGACAATGAAATAGACTTTTTCAAGTTTTGACAGGTCAAAAGTTTTATCGTAATAGGCTGGAATATAATCGTCGGCCGAAGTGTAAGTAAAATTACGGATATTATGAATACTCGCTAAATCCCCGTTTATCTCCGCATACGGCAAAACCGCCTGATCAGTATTCCAGTCCCGATCGTTAGAAGGCTTCTTAAACAAAAATCCAACCATAACAAGCAACGCCGCTAATACTAAAATCTTAAGATACATATTTTCAGTATAGCAAAAACGGCCTTGCGGCCGTTTTTCAAATAATTATTTTTTTACTTCCATTGTCGGCCCTAGCGGTAAGGCAAGATCGTGCTGATTGGCAGGTACAAGATCTTCCCACTTATTACCCCAGGAAAGAAAGACTTCGGGTGTGGGGTGAGGATAACGTATATCTTTGCCGATATAGTAAACCGTGCCGTTATCAACTACCACCGAACCGCGCGGATGTCGCTCATTAGTATTAGTCAAAGCTGATCCCGTGCCCATGAAGGAGACATCCGCGGAAATGGCATTTGAAAACTTATAGCCAAAACCAAGAAAAGTCGAGGCTAGATTGAAGGGACGTTTGTAACCTTCATCAATATAGTAAATAGTGCCTCGATCATTAACCAAAGCCCCATCCTTAGGTGTAACTTTCTCGCCTACCATTAAGGCGCGGTCCGTCTCGGTCGCTGGCCTAACCTTATCAAAACTATAACCGCGTGATTTAAATATACCTGCGGAGTTAAAGGGCTTGCGCAAATTATATTCTATTTTATATATTGTGCCGTTATCATTAATCAAATCCCCTTCTTTAGGCTGGACTTCGGGATTGGTGCTTTTGCCAAAAATTGTACTAAAAACTTTAACCTCGATCGATTTACTGGATGACTTACCCAAAGAATCTGTCGCGGTGACAGTAACAATGTATGTTCCGGGGGTTTGCCAACTATGATAAATCGAATATCCGCTCTCTATTGCTTTGCTCGCCTTGGGCGACCCATCTCCCCAATCATACGTGTAATTGATGTAATAACCAGGATTGGAAGCAGAGGATTTACCATAAGCTATTGCATTATATAAATTACTCTGGCCCATGTTTACACTGGTCGGACCTGTAATAACAGGCTCACTTAAGGTGTAAGCGGTGCTGGCCTCTTTTACCTTAAGGGTTAAATAACCTGCATAGCCGACCGTATCGCAAACGTTCGTCGCTGAAGTACCAATACAACCCGGATCTCTAATTACAACATAGATATTGTAAGTTCCGCCTTGAGTAGGTGTACCGATCAAAGTAAATCTGCCTTCACCTGTACCAGGAGTAAGAAGACCAGTAAGTATGCTTTTGCCGTCGCCGAAACCAATACCCACCGGTAAAGATTGTAAAACAACATCTAACGCGCCTGGGCCGTAATAACGATAATCAAAATTGGCCAAATAATAATTACCAACCGTGGCATCGGGTAATGATGATGTCAGCGGCGTGATATTGTACTGCTGACTCGTATTCTCGTTAATTTTTATTGTGTAATATTTCGTATAAAGAAGATGACCTCCGTCTTCAAAAGTTAAACTCACCGAATAAGTGCCCGCTTGAGTAGGAGTTCCGGTTAAATATATTGCGCCGCCATACAAAATTCCTATGACTGAGCTTGGACTGCTGGCACCGCCAGTTGTAAGACCGGGAGGCAAGCCATAAAAATAAGCATTAAGAGCAATGCTTCCATTATATGCAAAATTAATTGGCGCCGAATAATATGTACCGACTTTACCATCAGGCAAAGATTGGGTACTAATATCTACACTCGCTGGAACTCCGACAATAAAATTAAACCATTTGGTCACCTGATTTGTACCAGGACCTTCTTCTAAAGTTAAAGAAATATTATAGCTCCCCGCCTGGGTTGGCGTACCTCTTATACTTACATATTTCTGTATGCCGGGAAGTATGCCTATGGTTGTGTTAGGGCTGCTAGCGCTCCCAGTAGTAATGCCGGCGGGTAAACCAGTAAAATAAGCGTTTAAAGCATATTGGCCCTCATAGGTAAAAGTTATGTCGGTCGAATAATACTGTCCGGCCATGGCATTAGGGAGATATGTGGGAGAAATAGAGATAGCTCCGGCAGCCTGAGCGGGTTTAATAAAAATAAAACCGCTAAACATCAGTGCGGCAATAAGCAGTTGCGAAATTAACTTTTTCATTATTTTAAGAAACCTTAATAATCCTATATATATTATAGCACTAGAACCCCCCCCGTCAATGTCAAATCCCCGTGATTGACACGAATATAACCGTTGTATATACTTTAGTTATCATTAATATATTGACTATGAAAACAGTTCTAAACGTAAAAACTGATGTTGAAGTGAAAAAGGAAGCGCAAAAAACCGCTAAAGAGTTAGGCGTGCCTTTAAGCATGGTGGTTAACGCCTACTTAAAGCAGTTTATTCGAGATAAAGAACTTTCTATTTCCATAGCTCCAAGAATGACACCTGCCTTGGAGAGGATTATTGGTAGAGCCGAAAAAGACTTGCGAGCAAACCGAAACATCTCCCCCATTTTTTCCGACCCTGAAAAAATGGATGAATACTTAGGCTCATTATGAAGATAATTTTTCATAAAAACTTTGAGAAAAACTACGCGCGGCTGACCAGCGCTCAAAAAGAGAAATTTAAAAACCGGAAAAACATTTTCCTTAGCAACCAGTTTGACCCGATTTTACGAAACCATGCTCTTTCCGGTAGATATGAAGGATACCGAAGCATCAGCATTACCGGAGACCTGCGGGTAATATATATGTTGATTAATGAAACAACGGCTTTTTTCGTTGATATAGACAGCCACAGCAATCTTTACCGTTAAATAACGCGTGCTGTTCTAAATCCTTTGCTGCATCTTATCACATTTTCCTCCGATCGGAGGTCGTTGTGATAATAAAAAAGCCCGCTCATGCGGGCATTAAAATTCATAACTATTTTGCGGTTTTATTCTTTCTCACTCTTGGCGCGGAACCGGCGCGCTCGCGCACATAATAGAGCTTGGCCTGCCTGACCGGCTGACTTTTTACCACTTCGATCTTTTCGATATTTGGGCTGTGCAAAGGGAAAATACGCTCTACGCCAACACCAGAAGCAATTTTTCGAACCATGAAAGTTCCGTTCACGCCATGGCCATGTTTACGGGCAATAACCAAACCTTCAAAAATCTGTACACGCTCCCGCGTCTTGCCGGCATCACTCGTTTCCTTGATTCGCTGGTGAACGCGAACAACGTCGCCCGGGGAAAAATCAGGTAAATCTTTTTTAAGTTTTTCAGAATTGATGCTTAAAATTCTCGGCATATTGCAAATTCAAAATTTAAAAATGAAATGTAAAATTAACTTTCAATTTTCTGAAGGCTATTAAGAAAATCTTGCAGGTCGGCAGGCAATTCGCTCTCTAAATCGAGCATTGTTCCGTTTGGCAAACGAAAGGCCAACCGCTTGGCGTGAAGAAACTGCCTGGCTGGGCCCGCTTTCTTGGTTTTTTCATCTGCGCTGTAAAGGCTATCGCCTGCGACGGGGTGGCCAAGTGAAGCAAAGTGAACGCGTATCTGGTGCGTTCGGCCTGTATGCAATATTACACGAACTAAACTATAAAAGTCAATCCCGTCCGAATCCTCAAAATAACCAAGAACCCTATACTCGGTTTTGGCCGCCTTACCTTCTGCAGAAACCTCAACTCTCCTTCTTTCCGGCACGAGCCTAAGCGGTTTTTCAATCACCCCGAACTTTGGCTCAAGCCTCCCAAAAACAAGCGTTTCATATTCTTTGGCAATCAGACGTTTTTCAAAAAGCGCCTTCCCGTATTCAAACGATTTTTCGTTCTTGGCAATAAGCATCAGCCCGGAGGTACCCTTATCCAATCTATGTATTATCCCCGGCCGAAACTCGTGGCCCAAGCCTTGTATTTGAGGATACTCTCCCAAAAGAGCATTAGCTAAGGTGCCAGTTGTAACATTGGCCCCGGGATGCACCACCAAACCCGCGGGCTTGTCTATAACCAAAAAGTCGTCGTCTTCGTATATCTTCTTTAAGCTAATATTTTCAGCCTTTAGCTTAAACGGTTTAGTGTCAATTTCAATTTCAATGAGATTGCCCGCGGCCACGATAAAACTCGGATCAATATTTTTTGGGCCGTTAACATAAACTTTCCCACCGAGAATTGCTCGCTTAACTTTTTCGCGCGAAACTTCGCTAATCTGCCCTTTTAAAAAAACATCCAGCCGCTGACCAGCCGCCTCTTTAGTAACTTCGAATTTAATCATCCCGCGAAATCCTTTCCGTCATATATCTGCCCTGGACTTTAACCAAAGATAAAACAGCAATCATAAGAACCAGGGCGGCCAGACCTAAAGCCCAACCAATTCTTTCTATGCGGTTGGCCCAGATTTCCCAAGCCGCTCCAGCGGCCAGACCTAAAAGTATAAGCAGACCGTTGTAAACCACGCCGGAAAAAAAGTTGTACGGTATAAAAACTCTCAAGGGCATTGATACGCTGCCGGCCAGTACCTGAGTTAGGGTGCCGATGCCTTGGGTAAATTTAATCATGACCAAAGTCTTGCGTCCGTGCTTGTTAAACAGCCATTCAACTTTCTTTATCAAAACTTCCGGCCAATGAAAAACCCTTTGCAGCCGCTCAAACAGCTTCTTGCCGCCCAACCGGCCGACATAATAATAAAAAACGTCGGTGGCAATATCGGACAGGCTGCTTATGAGCCAGATAACGTAACCGTTAAAAACGCCTACCCCGGCCAAAAAACCGCCGGCAATGGCGCCAACAGGACCGGCCAAGAGACATGCGGCCAAGATCGCCCAATAACCATAGCTTTGTAAAAATATCAAAATGTTTTCTGGTAAAACCGACATTAACTAGTTTTGTTATTTTCCGCTTCCAGCTTCGCCACATACTTTTGGAAAGCATAGAAGGTAAAAATGGCAAGCAATATCAATAAAATTAGTCCGGTCACCAGCCAGGCGCCGCTGGCGATGGCTTTTGCCCAAATATTCCAGGTAGCGCCGGCCAGCATGCCGATATAAATTAAAATTGAGGCCTTGACCGCTCCGGCCAAAAGATTGGCCGTGATAAAATAACGCCTGGGCATGCGGGCAATTCCAGCCATAACCTGGGCCGTTAGGCCAAGCCCCTGCATAAACTTGACCATAACCACGGTCTTTCGCCCATGTTTATGGAATAACCATTCGACTTTTTCTATAAGCTTGCTCGGCCAATGGAAAAAATTCTGGAGTTTCTCAAATAATCGACGGCCGCCCCTACGCCCCACTTCGTAATAAAAAATGTCCGTACCAATGTCAACGCCCAAGGCTAGTAGCCAGACATAAACTGGATTGAAAACGTGAATACCCGCTAAAAATCCCGAAGATATTGCCCCAATCGGCCCCGACAGAATAATAACTATAGCCGCGGCCCAGTAGCCGTACTGCTGTAAAAAAGCAATTATGTCAGAAGATATGAAATCGGGCATATTTATAAAACTCCAAACTTCAACCCCCAAGCCTCAAGCTCTAACCTTCAATATCTGAAGTTTGAATTTTGAAGTTTTGTTGAAAATTGAAGTTTGAGGGTTTAGGATTATTGCTTAACAAGCAAATCTGGTCTATTCTTTTTGGTTTTGCTAAGCGACTGCTCATCGCGCCATTTTTGAATGGCAGCATGGTTTCCGGAAAGAAGCACTTTAGGCACGCGGTATTTTTTGCCTTTCCATTCAAAAACTTCCGGTCGGGTATAGTGAGGGTGTTCAAGCAGACGAAGTTCTTTGGCCTGCCCCTGCACCAAAGTCGCGAAGCGAGTTTTTGGTGCGAGGGAAAACGACTCGTGCAAAATTGATTCTTCCTTGCCCACCACCCCAGGCACTTGCCTTGAGACCGCATCAAGCAAAACTAAAGCCGGTAATTCTCCGCCGGTCAAAACATAGTCTCCAATCGAAATTTCCTCGTCAACTAATTTTTCAACCCTGGCGTCAAAACCTTCGTAGCGCCCGCAAAGCAAAACCAAGCGATCATATTTCTTTGCCAAGCCTTCAACCTTCCTTTGGGTCAATAGCTTGCCCTGCGGATTAAAATTTATGATTCTAGTTTTTTTGTTTTTGCGCGGAACTAATTTTTTTAAAACGCGGGCGGCAATATCAACTTTTAAAACCATGCCCGCTCCGCCGCCATAAGGACGATCATCCACGGTTTTATGGGGGTCTGTCGCCCAATCGCGCAAATTCCAAACATTAACATCCAAAAGTTCCTTGCCTTGCGCTCGCGCGAGCAGGCTGGAGTTAAGATATGAATCAAATGCTTCCGGTAAAATAGTGATAATATCAAACTTCATAAAAAATAATCCAAAATTTATTTCCGAAATTAATCACTTTTGGATTTCAATTTTGATTTTTGATTTTTAATTTTCTCGTGTTATATCGGCGCCGATGGCCTTGAGCCTTTCCTCGATTTTCTCATAGCCGCGGTCAATATGATCAATGCCGGAAATAACCGTTTGGCCTTCAGCTACCAAGGCCGCAACAAGCAGGGCCATACCCGCGCGGATATCATAACTTGTTACTTCCGTACCATGCAAAGGCGTGGGCCCGATTATCAAAGCTCGGTGCGGATCCATGATTACGGCATTGGCGCCCATCTTATAAAGCTCGGCCAAATAACTTTGCCTGCCTTCATAAAGCCAATCATGAATCATGCTAGCCCCTTCGGACTGCGCGGCCAGCACGGCCAAAGGCGGCAGAAAGTCGCTGTTGAGCTTTGGATAAAGCCCGGATTGCAAACGCGAGGCTTTATAGGGCTCAAGCGGAGGCAAAATGTGCAGGCTGTCTTTTTCAATTTTATAATTTATATTCATTTTATTCATCTGCAATAAAAGCGCGTTTAAAGTCTCCGGATTAATGTCTCGGATAATTAAATCGCTATGAGTGGCAGCGGCTACGGCCACAAAACTGGCAACCTCAATATCCTCGGGAATAACTGCGTGCTCTACGCTTTTGAGGGAAGTTGAACCAGTTACTTTTAGCGTGGTGCTCCCGATACCCTCAATTTGCACCCCGGCCTTAACCAAAAATTTGCAAAGGGACTCAACGTGAGGTTCCATCGCGACCAAATGCATAGTGGTAACGGCATCTATACCGGCGGCATAAATCAAAAGATTCTCGGTGGCGGTAACGCTCGGCTCGTCCATGATAAAATCGCCGCCGAGGTGTTTGCCAGCCTTAAAATTAAGCGTGCCCTTTTCCGAAACCTCCACGCCAAGAGCCTTAAAGGAATTGATATGCGCATCAAGGGGCCGGGCGCCGATTTTATCTCCTCCCGGATGCGGCAAAGTGGCTTCGCCGAACCTTGCCAGAAGGGGCCCGGCAAATAATATGGAGGACCTAAGCGCGCGGGCTTGTTCGGTCAGCGGCTTATTTATAATACCTTGGCTTTTAAGCAAAAGCTCGTGCTTACCGATCCATTCAAAACCGCCGCCCAGATACTGAAAAATATCAAGCGTGGTATCAACATCCTTGATGCGCGGAACATTTATAAGCCGGGCCTCGGGCACAAGAACTGAAGCGGCAATTAACGGCAAAACCGCGTTCTTGGAGCCGCTAATTTTAACTTCGCCCGATAATGGCTGGCCCCCGTTTATAATGAATTTAGACATAGACTCTTAAACTTCAATCCTCAATCTTCAACCCTCAAGCAATCTTCCTGCCTGCGCCGAGGCTTCCTCCTTCGCCCCCTCCTCCGCTAAAGCTGGGCGGGCAGGCAAGGCTTCGGAGGACAGGTCGGCAGGCAGGCAAACTTCAATTATCAATTCCGGAATTGCCAGCCCGCTTGGGCTCCCGCCTGACTTCGAAAAGACGAAGTCTTGTCGGGCAGGTCGTCCAGGCGAAGTCTGGCGGGGGGTTTGAGGCTTGAAGTTTTAATGGAGTTTGAGTGTTGAAGTTTGGAGTTTTTGCCTTCCTATTTTATCACTTACTATACTAAAACAAAACCGCCCTTATTATGTGACGGTTTTGCCTGCCCCGTACTAAAGCGCTGGCTTTTAGTACTGGGGTTTAGGTGCAAATTTACCCGGACACCACAACAGCCATAAATTTTTTCGTAATTTGGTGTGACTTAACTAGATTTTGCTATATAACCAGCCGACTTATTACCTGTGATTGCTAAACAAAAATTTATCGGACTGGAACACTATGGGTGTTTGGTGTACGGGCTTAGAGATTTATATCCAAAGGATCGCCGGATTCTTCGTTGCTTTCTTCTCTGCGCGGAGCTTCCTGCTGATCTCGCTGTGGCCGCGTACCGTGCTCTCTTTCCGGCTCGTAAATCTTCAGGTTGACGCGAGCTCGGTTCTTGGCGCCGACAATACGAAGCAGGGTGCGAAGAGCTTTGGCGGTCTGGCCGTTGCGGCCGATAACCTGACCAAAGTCCTGTGGATTGAGGAAAAGGGTGATAAGCACGCCCATCTCATCAACCTTGCGCTCGGTGCGAACATCCTCCGGATGGTCAACTAAGGCCTTGACCGTATACTCGATGAACTGCTGATCGTTTTCCGTTTCTGCCATACCCTGTATATCAACCTCGATAATCTTAATGTCTTATAGTTCGACTTGAGATACGAGGTTATGATTCTATTCCTACTTATGCCCGTGTAACGTTCGCTAGCCTTTAAGATTAAAGGAGAACTATCGAGGTTGCATAACGGGGCATATCTTCTAAATGTTGCTTTTTAAGGACCTTCGACTAGATGGTCTCATTTCTAAAATATCACTAAACAGATTTTTCTTCAACCCGCACACCATAACCGCAATATTGCTCTTCTTAAACCATCATAGGTAATAAAATCTTGGTTAGCATAACGGATATTACAGTAATCATCGTTACACAATATCGCAATAGGTACAGGTTTATTGCGGTTTGGTGTCTGGGTCAACCCGGTACACCACAACTGCAATATCGCTTTACTATAAATCGTCGTAGGTAATGCTAGAACTTATTTCGAGAATTTACGCTAACATGAGCTATTATCAATGGCGCAATAGGTACAGATTTATTGCTGTTTGGTGTCCGGGTCAACCGCTGGGGTCTCCTCCGGGGCGGGTGTTTGCTCCGCCGGAGCGGCTTCTGCAACCGGTCCGCCAGCTGGCGGATTAGTAGCTGCGGCGGGCGTAGCGGCTTCGGCTGGCTTCTCTGATTTCTTTGGCCTCCAAGCTTTAACTTTTACGCCCTCCTTCACAACTTTATTGGTTACAAACAAATTGTGAACGGTCGCACTGACTTCTACGTTCTGGCCAAGCCAATACTCAAGGCGGGCCTGATCGGAAATCTTAAATTCTTTATTGCGCGGGTTATAGTTGCCCAGAATTTCCAGGAACTTCTTTGACGCGGCTTTTGTCTTCTGCGCCAGCACGATGCGGAATTGCGGCTGATGCTTCTTGCCTATTCTTTGCAGACGGATAATTAACATACTTAATTTGATAGACTTAATACTTCTAAAATGCTTGATTATATTACAGAAATATCAAAGGGTTTGTCAATCAGCTCCTTAAATCAACTTTCAGAAGGTAAAAGTAAAAATTCATTTCAAAACTTTTAAATTTTTTAATTGTAATTTTGATTTTTGATTTTTGATTTTTAATTTACTCGGATGTGCCGCCAAATATACCAGACCAAACTTAAAACTATAAGAATGGCGATAGCCACGTCAAAACCGCGCAACTGTTCGTGCAGGCTTTCCCAATGAGCGCCAAGCTTCATTCCTAAAAAAGCTAAAATATAAGACCAAATAAAAGATCCGACAAAAGCCGCGAGTGTAAAAGACCAAAACGGGGTTTTAGCTATGCCGGCCGGCACCGAAATATAGGTGCGGACAATCGGCAGCATACGGCCGATAAATGTGCTCCAGGCGCCGTATTTTTTGAAAAATCCGTCAGCCTTGTCCAGATCACTCTTTGATATGAAAACATAATGGCCATACCGTTCGACCAAAGGCCGCCCGCCCTTGAGAGCAATAAAATAAATAACCCACGACCCCAAAACTGAACCGATTGCGCCGGAAAGAGCAGCGCCAAAAAGAGTAAACCTGCCCTCGTGAACCAAAAAACCGGCAAAGGGCATGATTATTTCACTTGGCAAAGGTATGGCGGCAGATTCGATGGCCATCAATACGGCAATGCCAATGTAACCAGCGGCGGAGATGGTATTGGTTACAAAATTTATTATTGGCGATAAAATAGTTTCCAACATAAATTTTAATCCTCAAAACTCAAACTTCAATCCTCAATAAAACTTCAAACACCAAGCTTCAGTTCTGGACTTGAGATTTGATCATTGAGGGTTCCTGGAGGCTCGAGAGTTGAAGTTTGAAGTTTACTCTTGGGCGTAGGTCAAGGAATCATCAAATTTAATTGATAAAATTTGTGAAACGCCGGAATCGTTCATGGTCACGCCGTAAAGCGTATGCGCCCGGCGCATGGTTTCGCGGTTGTGGGTGATGGTGATAAATTGGGTGCGATCAGAGAGCGTGCCAAGAATTTTGGCAAACCGGATGCTGTTGCTTTCATCCAAAGCCGCGTCAACTTCATCCAAAACAACAAACGGCGAAGGGTAAGCGTCTAAAAGGGCAATCAGCAAAGCGATGGTGGTCAGCGTGCGCTCCCCGCCGGAAAGAGCGGAAATGGAAGAAAGTTTTTTACCGGGTGGTGTGGCACTAATATCAATGCCGATTATATCCTGATTCGGCTCTATCTTCTTTTCCTGTTCTTCCTCATCCTCCTCGTCCGTGCCGTCCTCATTTTTGATTTTTGATATTTGATTTTTGATTTTCTTTAAATCGGCTTTGCCGCCGTTAAAAAGTACCCGAAAATAATCGCTGAATTTGGCTGAAATGATAGAGAAAGCTTCATTAAACTTTTCTTTGATTACAGCGTTCAATTCCTCAAGCACGGTTTCCAAATCAGTTGCGGCCGCTTCTAAATCGCGAACTTGGCCGGTGAGATAACTGTAGCGCTCCTCGGTTTCCTCGTATTCGCGGGCAGTTTGTTCGTCCAAACCTCCAATCTGTTCAAGCTGGCGTTTGAGATAAGAAATCTGCTCATCAGCAGCGGCATCCTGAACTTGAGCGGTGCCTTTGATAATTTCCTTAAAATTAGCTCCTAAATCTTCAGTAGCGCTTCTTTCTTCCTCTTCTTGCTTTGTTTCGATGCGAGCCAGTTCAATTTTGAAATTATTTTGTTCACTGCGTAGCCGGTTTAAATCTTGTTCTTCTTTTCTTATTTTTTTGTCGGCCTCCTGGCGCCCGCTGGTATAAGCAGATATGTTGGTTAGCTCGTTTTGCAGATCAGCCTGCAATTTATTTAGCGACTTCTCATGAACCTGAATAATCTTATCAAGTTTGTCGGCCGCTTCTTGAAAATCACTGCCGCCGGCGCCGATTTCGGCTTCGATTCGGGCAATAGCCCGGGCCAGATCCTGTTTCTGGCTGATCATTTTTTTTATCAGTTGTTTCTGATTATTTAAAAAACGATCGCTTATCTGATTGAAGCGCGGCACCAAATCGGGCTTGGAGGAATTCAAGATATCAACAATCTCTTTAATGTCCTGCTCGGTCTCGAGGATATTTTTTTCAAAATCCTCCACTTGGCTGGAAAGTTCGGCCTGCTGACGGCGCAGATCATCGCGTCTACCATGCAGGGCGGCCAAATCTTTTTGCGGGTTCGATAAGTTTGCCCCCATTTTCACGCGTAATTCTGCCAATTCCAGCTGCAACCTTTCTTTTTGGCGCTGCTCGTTTACAATACTCTGCTGAAGCGCGGTAATAGTTTGTGAACGCTTGGTTGAATTCTGGTCGCTCTCCTCAACTGAACGGAAAAACTTTTGCACCGCGCCCTCGAGCTGTTTTATTTTTGTCTCGAGCTCATTAATCTGCCCGGTTAAATTGCTTTTATCCTTTTGCAGATTGGCAAAAATAAACAATAACCTGCCGGATAGTAAATCTTTCCACTGCTTCTCAATCTCCGATCTTTGCTCCAATTTTTTTGCCTGGCGGCGCAAGGTGCGAAGCCTAGGTTCAATTTCGGCAGTTAAAGCGCTGACTTGGGTTAAATTCTCACGCGTGGCGGTAAGCCGGCGCACGGTTTTTTGATGTTTTTCGTAAAAAGGAGCGAGCCCGGCCGCTTCTTCAATTACGCTCTTGATTTCCGCCGGCCCCTGTAATAAAAACTGATCAATTATACCCTGGCCAATAACGGTGTAACGCGATTGAGCAAAGCCGGCTTTTTCCAGAAGCTCGCTTATGTCCATAAGACGCATTTGCTCGTTGTTGATTAGGTATTCCGAGCTGCCGTCGCGGTGTAGCCGGCGGGTAATGACAACTTCAGCCGAATCCACCGGCAATTTTTTATCTTGATTGTCAAAAATCACCGAAGCATGGGCCACGGATGAACGCATCCTTTGGGCTGAACCGGCAAAAATTACATCTTCGGCTCTTTTGCCGCGAAGGAGCAGTTTGCTTTGCTCGCCCAAAACCCAACGCACGGCATCGGAGATATTCGACTTCCCCGAGCCGTTTGGCCCGACAATAGCCGTAATCCCCGGCTGAAATGCCAGGTCAGTTTTATGAGCAAATGATTTGAAGCCTTGTATTTCTAAACGTTTGAGGTACATCCTGTATAACTTCCCCGATATTCTGCTTGGTATTGCAGTAATAACTGAGCAAATGCTATTTACGTGATTAAGTAAGAATTTAAGTAAGTATTAATAAATCTTGGACGCAGAATCAGACAATATAATTTTTAGATATGGCTTCAAAAGTAATATTTATTACGGTTTTAACACAAAACTTAAAGATTTACCCTGTGATACAACCTCGATAATTCTCCCATCGTTTTGATAAATAGCAATAATACTTATTCTTTAATAGATAATTACTAAAGCCTTAATAATACCTGGTCGAATTAACCGAAACTCAAAACGATCGAGGTTGATATCCAGGGTTTATCGGGGTAAATATACAGGATACATTTTTGTTTATCCGGCGGTAATGGCTAAATGCTTTAAGGCTTCCTGGGCAGCCGAGACTTCGGCGTCCTGCTTTGAATGCCCGTTGCCCTGCCCTATCATCTTATCATTGATGAATACGCCGACCTCAAAAAGCTTGGCATGATCCGGACCTGATTCAGAGAGAACTTGATAAATCGGGGTGACGCCCTCTTTTTCCTGGATGTATTCCTGAAGCTGGGATTTAGGATCCAGATAAGCGCCCTCGGCCAGAATTTTCGGAAGCTCTGTCAGAATCTCGCGGTCAATGAATTCTTTGGCCACGGTATAACCCTGGTCTAAATAGATAGCGCCGATCAAGGCTTCAATGGCATTGGCCAAAATCACCTGCCTGGCCCGGCCGGTGTCTTTGGCCTCACCGCGGGAAAGCAGAATGTAGTCGCCCATACCAAGGCGTTGGGCAATTTGAGAAAGTATGCGGTGGTTGACCAGGGCCGAGCGGAAATTGGTCAGCTCCCCTTCCGGGTTCGGATAGTGGCTATAAAGATAATCGGTTACAACCAGCTCCAAAACGGCGTCGCCTAAAAATTCCAAGCGCTCGTTTTGCGCCAAAGGAAAATCCCTGTGTTCATTGAGGTAGCTCCTATGAACCAGGGAAGTTTGTAAAAGCGCACTGTCTTTAAATTTTATTTTTAAAGTTTTTTCGAACTCATCCAGATTGCGTTTCATGATGGGTCGCCTGTCCCGTGCAAAAGTTCTGTCTCAACAACCAGCCGAGCGTCAAACTCATAACCGGCGATTAAGAGAGGGCTTTTGTATGGGATGAATCCTAATTTATTAATGAGGAACGTATTTATAATACTATGAATGAAGCTATTTGTAAATCGAAAAACGTTATGTTAAACTTGAGTTCGACAGGCGCGGTTAGCTCAGTGGTAGAGCGACTGATTGACGTTCAGTAGGTCGAAGGTTCGATCCCTTCACCGCGCACCATAAAAAAACACCCTGCGCTTATCGAAGGATGTTTTTTTATTTCTCTACTTACTACTTTCTACTAACTACTTACTAACTTCAGGAACTGCCTCGATTTCTTCCGCAGTTTTCTGCTCGCTCTTTTCCCGCCTAACCAATTCCTGCCAGGTGTAGGCCCAAAAGGTGCTCTCCCAAACCGAAACCACGGCCGCAAACGCAAGACCAACAATGGCTAAAAGAACGAGTCCAACAACATCGGAAAGTATGCCTAAGGATACCGTAAAAATTTTGTCCGCCAGAAAGACCAAGCCTTTTAAAAAAAGTCCGGCCACGGACACCGCCAAGGCAAAAGCAATTGAGGCCAAGGTGTAAAGCAGTATTGACCAAAGCGTTTGCGCTAAAGAAAGAAGCCAGTATTTGGCGGCCAAATCAGTTCCGGCGGCAATGGCCGGCTTCAGGCGCATTCGGCCCTGAACAACAAAGTTGACCGCGTAATGAAAAACAAAGGACACGAAAAAAGAAAAAGGAATAAATATGAGCAGCCCGATAACGGAAAGTACGAGCGCTTTTTGTTCATAGCCTTTGCTGAAAAGTATAAAAATCGGCGTGGCCAGTAGCGCCAAAGCCAGCACAATCAGGGCGGCATTGGCCAAGCGCAAACCGAAAACCCGCATGGCATAATGCTCGGCGGACCTAATTGATTTTCTCAAATTTAACTTTTTATCAACCCCGTCTTTAACCACCGTATCAAGCACGGCCGATTCGCTGATGGCGCCTACAATAAGATAAAAAATCGCGCCCGCTATGCCCAAAAGGAGCAAGCCGGCGATTTTCTCGCCATGCAGAGCGATGAAATCGGCAACCATTGCCGGATTCTCCGGCACCGCAGGCATAAAACTGACCATGGAAGATTGATCGAAGATAATAGCCCAGGCATCGGCGCTGCCCTGACCGAGAATAAAAAGACCGAGAGGCATTAGCCACTTATGCGCATAAGTAAAATTCAGCGCCCGTTTTGCAATTTCTTTGAACGGAAAATTTTTCATTAGACCTTAGACAACCTTTTCGGAACCCGGGGCAATTACTACGCCCTCATCTTTTTCCGTTTTTGCCTTATTCCTCTTCTCGGTCGGGATAAGGTCACCCATAATTGTTTCAAATTCCTGCCGTTCAATTGTTTCCTGCTTAATCAAAAGATTGGCGATTTCATCCATTTTAGCCTTGTTCTTAGCGATGATTTCTTTAGCCCTGGTCTCGGCCCCGCGGATGAAACGGGTAATTTCCTTGTCGATTTTGGCGGCGATTTCTTCGCTGTAATTTTTTTGCTCGCCTATTTCGCGGCCCAAAAATACCAACTCATGCTTATCGCCAAAAGCCACCGGCCCGATTTCCTCGCTCATGCCGTAAATCATGACCAGCTTGCGGGCCAGCCCCGTGGCTTGCTGTAAATCGTTGGAAGCGCCGGTCGTTAATTCATTAAAGAACATTTGCTCCGTAACATAGCCGCCAAGGGCTACGGCCAAGTCATCGAGTATTTCGCTTTTGGTAAGAAGTTTTCTTTCCTCAATCGGCAACTTCATGGTGTAGCCGGCCGCTCGGCCGCGGGAAATTATGGAAATCTTATGCACGTAATGCGCATTCGGCAAAATGGCCGCCACTAAGGCGTGGCCGGCCTCATGATAAGCCGTAATTTTTTTCTCGGGCACCGACAAAACATGCGAGCGTCTTTCCGGACCAAGCATAACTTTTTCGATAGCCTCAATCATCTCCGACATACCGACAATTTTTTTGTTTTGCCTGGCGGTAAGAATGGCCGCTTCATTAAGCAAATTGCTAAGATCGGCGCCGGAAAAACCCGGGGTACGTATGGCTATTTCATGTAAATTAGCCTTCTCTGCTATGGGCTTGCCGCGAGCATGCACCTTGAGTATCTCTTCGCGCTCGCTAATATCCGGCAGATCAATAATTACCTGCCGGTCAAAACGCCCCGGACGCAAAAGGGCCGGGTCCAAAACATCCGGCCGGTTTGTGGCGGCCATGACAATCACGCTTGAATCCTGCTCAAAGCCGTCCATCTCCACTAAAATTTGGTTTAAGGTTTGCTCGCGTTCATCATGCGAGCCGCCGAGGCCCGTGCCTCTCTGGCGGCCAACGGCGTCTATTTCATCAATAAAGACAATGGCCGGAGCCTGCTTTTTGGCTTTCTTAAATAAATCGCGCACGCGGGAAGCGCCAACACCAACAAACATCTCGACGAATTCAGAGCCGGAAATGTGGAAAAAAGGCACGTTGGCTTCTCCGGCCACGGCCCGAGCCAGCAAAGTTTTACCCACGCCCGGAGAACCCAAAAGCAAAACGCCTTTGGGTATGCGCGCGCCTAATGACAAAAACTTATGCGGCGTGCGCAAGAATTCCACCACCTCTTTTAATTCTTCCTTGGCTTCAAGCGCGCCGGCTACATCTTCAAAAGTTACACGCTTCTTGCCGTTTGCCTGATCAGAAAGGCGAGCTCCCGACTGGCCAAAGGAAAGAGCGCGGTTGTTTCCGCCCTGAACTTGGCGCATAAAAAAGTAAATGATAAGCGCCAAAAAAAGAAAGGGAATCAAGTAGGGTAAAATCGCCCCGAGCCAAACCCCGGCACCGGTGGGATCCTGAATATCAACATCTATCGCCCGGATTTTTTCGTCCGGCACGCCGGAGTTGCGCAGGGATTCGGTAAGGCTAGCCTCCTTCTCCTTGCGTGAAGTCTGCAATTCGCCATTTTTCAAAGTAATCTCAAGCTCGTTTTCGCGTATGGTTATTTTCTCCACCTGATCCTCGTTAACCTCGCTAACCACGGTCGAAAAAGGCACCTCGCTGACCTTTTTGGTTTCATCTTCGCCCAGCACGGCAAAAACACCCGCCAAAACGACAAAAAGTATAAATAAAGCGACTATGTTTCGAAGTATTCTTTTCATCCCGTACAAAGTCTAATAATAAATCTAAACTACCTTATATGTACCTTATTTATGTACCCCAAACTAGTGCTCGTCTGATGATGGCTGATACTTTGTTCGGGATTTCATTATTGAAAATTAAAAACCAGTATTACTGATTATAAAATAATTCTGAAGCGGTAAGCAATAGTACCCAAATACTGGTGGGCGGAGAGGACATTTCACTGCTCGGCTGGCC
>MFES01000003.1:46487-50508 GCA_001779955.1 Candidatus Doudnabacteria bacterium RIFCSPHIGHO2_02_FULL_46_11
AACCCCTCGGTTCCAATTCCTCCGCGGCGGGAAAACTTCCGTTTTCCCAACCCCTTTCCCGTTCAAGTCGCAGACCAAATTGTTAAATATTTTGGTGCCGGGGAGAGGACTTGAACCTCCATACCCTTTCGGGCGTCAGCTCCTAAAGCTGATGCGTCTGCCATTTCGCCACCCCGGCGTTTTATTCAAATTAACTGATGAATTTTAACATAAATTATAAGCCTTGTCGATTTGATCCCGTATAGTTTACCGCAATAATCTTAACGCTTTTTATTGTTTAATAATTATTTGTGGCTTAAGCCACATTCCGCTTAAATTAAACCTCTAGCTTCGGTGGTTAAGATTTAATGATATATCGAAATTTTATTGTTATTTATTAATCCATATTAATTACAACATTTCACTATACTAGCCGAAGATTGCGGAAGTTATACGGGATTTGAAAAAAGGTAGTAAAAAGACTAAAATAACTGTAATGAAAGATACGAAATCCAATCTCCCGCAATTCGAAAGCTTCTACAATGACACGCTTGGCAAATTAAGCTTTGAGGGTGTGATTGATGAGGTCATGAACTATGTCTCGCACGATTCCGACGCAACCTACAAAATATACATTGGTTCCGATTCTTTGAGTTACGACACAAAAGCCAATATTGTTTCCACCGTTGTCGTATATAGAGTAGGAAACGGCGGAAAGTATTTCTGGCACCGCTTTCAGCGCAACGACATCCACAATCTGCGCGCCAAAATCCACGCCGAAGTGGAGTGCTCCATTGAACTGGCCCAAAAAGTGCTGGGCGCTTTAAGCGGCAAAATTGCCGACTTGCCGGAAAATCTGGAAATACACGCCGACGTCGGCCAAAACGGAAACACGCGCGATCTTATTGCCGAAGTTACCGGCTGGATCAAGGCTTACGGCATAAAGGCTAAAACTAAACCGGACTCCTTCGCCGCTTCATCCGTGGCTGACAGACGCACTATTTCCCCTTCGAGAACCTAACCGGAAAATAATTTTTAGGCGAAATTGCAGAAATTAGTGCGAAAACTCTGAAGAGGGATGAAGGCGTAATGGCTGAATTACGTAGAATCCCGATGAAGAGTTTGTAGCCGAATTTATGCAATTGCAGACAAAAAGAGTTTTGCGGGCAGGTTCTAGATACGACGCTTAATTGATGATACTATGGTTTGTTCCAAAGGCTGGTATTTCTGACTAGTTTCGACCAAGAGATAAAATAAGACAGTTGTATAGCTATTACATTTATAAAAAAAAGAAAAAACGCTTAAATAAAAGTAAGCCTCCCAAGGACGGTAGCTCAAGGCCCGGTTATGTGGCCCAAAATTAAACAATCAGAACCGTCCTTTTAGGGAGCCTTAAGAGGATCCCTGCGCTTTAAGACAATGGTGAAGAGGCGCGGGGATTTTTATTTATACGAAAGAAGTGTGTTTGGCTATGTCGCCGCGGGGGCGGGTAGCAATGGCTAAAACCACACCGGCTAAAAACCCGCCGATGTGGGCAAAAAATGCCACACCCCCCAATTCCGATGGACTGGCGTAAAACCCGCCAAAAATCTGCAGGCCGAACCAGTAAATTAAAATCAAGCCGGCCGGTATGCCTATAAAAAACGGAATAAAGCCAAGCGGAATTAAAGTACTGATTTTGTGATGGGCAAAATAGACAAAATAAGCGCCGAGAATGCCGGCAATTGCGCCCGAGGCCCCAAGAATGGCAATGTCAGCCTGGGTCGTGAAAAGCAATTGTAAAAATGCCGCGGCAATTCCAGCTGACAAATAGTAAATTAAAAAACGGGCTGACCCCCAGGCCCTTTCCATGTTCGGGCCGAATACTGCCAAAAACCAGAGATTGGTAATTAAATGGAACCAGCCGCCGTGCAAAAACTGGGAGGTAATAAGGGGCGGCCAGCTTGCCGGATTGCTCAACAAAAATTGCGAAGGTATAAGTGCGAACTTGGCAATAAAAGCTTCAATATCAATGGCCGAAAGCTCCAAATAAAAAACGTAAACATTGATTGCTATCAGCAGGTAAGTTACGGCTGCCAGTCCGGGCAGCCTTTTTTGATCTTGCAGTGGAAGCATTTTTTTATTATCGAGTTGAAGTTTGAGGGTTGAAGTTTGAAGTTTTTGACTTTGTTATTATATCAGACACGAAAATAGACAAAGTTCGGCGTTTATGTTAATATACGATTTATCGAGCGTGAAGAGGCGCTCATTCGTGAAGCCCGATGGGCTTCAACAACCACAGACAAAAGGAGGTTCAACGATGGATGCTGGTAATTCCGTCGGTTGCAGTTGACGCGTGAGTCAGGAGAGGTAGTTAAAAACGTCAACCACAACCTCAACCGTATCGAGTATGACAGATCAAACGCGCACGGATGCAGAGTGGCTAATCAACGACCCCGATGCCCTCAGAATCCTCAAGGCGATTCCGCTGGAGGATGGAGCCCATCTTGCGGACATCATGCAAGACACAGGCTTTAACCAGGCGCAAGTGCTGATTGCCTGCAGCAGAATGCAGGATCGGGACTTCCTGGAACTCATGATTGAATCGGGATACGTATACAAGCCAACTGAGCGTGCAGTGCGCGCACTCGCAGGTCGCAAGACAATTCGCTCCGCGACGCACCAGGCTAAGCCTGTACCCGCCGCGTGACCCTCGGCTACCATCAACCGCTACGGCGCTCGTTCCCCCGAGCGCCGTTCGCATTTTTTAAAACTTACTCCTATTAAATAAAATCCTAAAAAATCTTTTTAAGGTATCGTAAATCACCGGCAGCTCCAGATAGTCAATCACCAAAGCGACCCAGGCCAGCCAGACCGGCAGAAATGAGCTTCGCGGATCAGTGAACTTCTCCACCACAAACTCATCGGTAATCCAAAAAATGTGAAGCCACTGCGAATTTATGAAAAAAAGATACAGCAAATCCTTGCTGTTTTTATTTTTCTTAAAACTATGAATATAAAGAATTGAGGTACTGATTAAGGCCGGTATTTCCGTATAATCAACCAAGAGAATTATTAGCTCCCAAAAATTTCCGGGGTCAAAAAAACTCCGGTTCGAAACTCTCAAAACAACCACATGGGTGCTCAACCAATAAAGATGAACCAGCTGGAGTAAAAACAAAAAGGCGCTGATACCGACATTGAGGGTATAGTGCCTTTCGTACCAGTTCCAGAATTTTTCCAGAATTTTATTCACCCTAAAAATTAAGGCCGCTGTTAAGCGTACTGATAAACTTTGGAATGGCAAAGAGCAAGCCTATCAAGGGTAATAAAAATAAAACTACGCTGGCAATCACCGTCCATAAAATATACTTTCTGGTCTTCTCTACTGAAACGTAAATCGCGTCTATCTTTTGTTCCTGCTCTGCCAATTTTTGCAAAATTTCTGTTTCCATCCTGTATATTTACCTCGATAAGCTTGGGTTTTGGTTCGACCCGAGGTTAACGTGGTTTTAAGTATGTCCCTTCTTATTTCCAGTATAGCTTACTTGATACCAAGATTGATTGGAGAATCCCAGTAGTAAGCAGCTTGCGCCGATAAGTTCTCGCTTCGCTCGCCATCGGAGCCCCGAGGCGGCGTAGAACTTTCAGTTCACTACGGGACAGGCAATCGAGGAAGTTATACAGGATCCATTTTAAATTATAGAATTAATTCTAGAATTAAATACCTAAATCGCACGATTATAGTATATAACAAAATTAAATATACTCATAAACGCGAAGAGAGGCCGGCGACATCGCCGACCTCTCCGAACCTCGCTTTCTACTTGCACCCGCCCTGGCCAAAATTCGGCCGGACAAACACGTGGAACGCGGCCCGCTCCTTGATGAGGCTAATCCACTGACAGCTGTTTTGCAGCTTCAGCAAATGCGCCGTCATCCAGTCTACTTGCTCGGCAGTCATCCCTTTCCGCGAGATGTCGACCACCGTGCCGTAGATGTGCGGCGAGCGTCCGCCGCGGGCAGAAGACCCGTTGCACACATTCAGCTGCGCTTGGTAATA
>MFES01000004.1 GCA_001779955.1 Candidatus Doudnabacteria bacterium RIFCSPHIGHO2_02_FULL_46_11
TATTTGTAAATCCTTTATCCTATTAAGCCAAAAGGAAAATGAAGGTCAAGAAAGAGGGAAAATTAGTAGACGAACAAAAGTGGGATTGGTGGAAAATACCTCTTATGGCAGGTTATTGACAAGGTGTCAATTTTGGCTTAAGATAGGGTTGTGCTTGTGAGGGATCTCCCGAAACCAGCTAAGAATTCTACGCTGGAAAAGCAAGCACAACAAAGAAGCTCTTTTTAGAAGGGCTTTTTTGTTATTTTCTACGCCTTTTGTGTTTACTTCTTATCGAATAGTAATGGAAAGGCCCAATTGGAAACTTCCTTACAATAACAACAGCAAATTCCGTAAATTTTCCATTTAGGCAAGAAAGGCCAATTTCATAAAAATCTGCTTCTCTAATGTTGCCCCTAACTCTTATTGTACGTGTTTCTTTTAACTTAACTGGCTTGCCGTTTTTAACAATATTCGGGGCTAGCGGGAGCAAATAAAGTCGCCGGCGAATATTTTGTTCGTTCCGGCGGTGGCCATGACCATCAAAAAACAAATGATTTTCACCATGATGACCAAACACAACGTCTTGTTTTATAGCAGGACAGTAAATCGAACCCAATGTCTTATATAATGCCTTAGCTTCACTAATCATCTGTGAAGTGTTTTTTCCCATAATGACAAAATTATAGTCTTATCGTGGTTTGCTTTCAAGAAAGACCACTTGATTATTAATACAATTCATAGTTGACATTCTACAAAAGGATTATTTAGTCGGTGGGGTAAAGGGGATAAATGCCTTTGCCAATTGTGGTGAAATAGTTTATTCTGGAGTATGACCGTTAAACGGATCGGCTGGCTGGCACTAGTGATAACCTTGGCTTTAGGAGGAGTAATCACCTTCGGTTTAATGCGCCAACCGCCTTGTGCCAACTCCCTCTCCTGCGAGGAAAGCCTGACTTTAAGAATCGAAAATGACCAGATGGGAATTTTTAACGGCCGGGAAGTCACCCCGCCAAAAATCGACTTGGCCGCCACCGAGCCGGTTGATAAAATTTTAGGCGAGTTCGACGCTTCGGGAGAAAAACATATCTACGTTGATCTAAGTAATCAGACCCTGACCGCTTACCAAGGTGATACCCTGTTTTTGAAAACTCTGGTTTCCACCGGCAAATGGAACAAAACCCCCACCGGCGAGTTCACCATCTGGACGAAATTCCGGGCGACCAAGATGTCCGGCGGCTCCGGCAACGACTACTACTATCTGCCCAATGTTCCCTACGTGATGTTTTTTTCCGGCTCCGGGGTTTCGGCGGCCACCGGCTTTTCCCTTCACGGCACTTATTGGCACAATAATTTTGGCCACCCGATGAGCCACGGTTGTGTCAATATGCGGACGGCCGATGCTCAGAAACTCTTTTATTGGGCCGGTATCAATGAAAAAATAACCATTTATGGTCAAACGCCGCTCTAAATCACTACTGCCGGTTATTTTTGCCGTCGCCGTCATCGGCGGGCTGATGTTTTGGCGCCAGAGTCCCCAACCGGCTACCATTAATGTTATTGCCGAAGCCAGCCCCAGCCCGGAGTCGGTACAAACCGCTGAGTCATCAGACGGGAAAATTGCCCTGGAAATGAACGGCAAAAAAGGGACCGAGACCACTACCTGGTCCCTGACTGCCAGACAAACCGGCTCGGCGGCTAAAAGGATCTGGTCGACGGCTTTGCCACATGATACCACTATGTCGATTCCCTTTAACGCCGTTTCCCCGGACAATAAATACCTGTTTTTAAAGCAGGCCGGGCCCGACAAGACCCGCTACCTGGCGTTAACTACCGGCGGCGAGCCGCTGGCCCAGGATTCCCCAACCGTCGAGTTTGCCGGGTTGTTTGAAGCAAAACACCCGGATTACCAAATTACCGCGGTTACCGGCTGGGGCGGGATTAACTTGATTGTGTTTAACACCGATAAAATTAACGGCGGCACCGGCCCCTCGTTCTGGTTTGACTTATCCGGCCACTCCTTCATTCGCCTTTCCAACCGCTTCGATTAATCTTTATCTGAGGCTTCGCCGCTGGTTTATTTTATCTTATTATTTTGATGTCTTAGTTAGAGGCAGTAAAGATCCTCTTGACACTAAATTTCTATTTGTTAAAATAGTCCCATGTAAAGGTAGTTAATTATTTGTAAAACTCGCAAAGGGTATATGGCCAAAGGTTGCTTAACAAGGAAGTCTTGTCTTAAACATTTAGAGATGGTCCGGTGGGGCGGTAAACCGCAGTGTCCTTATTGTAATTCGACAAGGGCAACTCCCCAATCCAAAGGTGGCCGGTTTCACTGCAACTCATGCAACACTTCATTTAGTGTTACTGTAAAAACAATTTTCCACAAAACCAGGGTTCCCCTTCAAATTTGGTTTAAGTCCGTTACATTAGCCATTGACACCAAGCAAAGCATAAGCGCTCGACAACTGGCTAACGCCCTTGGTGTCAATAAGAACACAGCATGGTTAATGCTTAAGCGAATACGCCAGACTTTGGTGCAGGACGGCAATCTACTTAAGGGCATTTATGAGGCAGGTAAAAATCCATCGCCGGGGAAAAAACCGAAACAAATCTTAATAAAAAACAGCGTGGTTCAAGCAGACCACAAATTAACGGAGGCGTTATGAAAAGTAAACTTCCAAAGGCATGGGGAAGCGGGCCAATAAGGCTTAACGGAGTAGAAATTGAGTGTGCCATTTTAATGGACGGCACACCAATACTTAATAAAGGCAGAATGATGAAAGCGCTAAAGAGGCCGTGGAGGGGTAAAAGTAGAAGTGATAGTCCAACATTTATTGGCGCCATGAATCTACAGCCCTTTATTAAATCTGAGCTAAGGGCACTTTTTGCGGGTATTGAATACCTTGATAAGGGTAGAAAAGTTACTGGTTACGACGCAAAAATACTCCCACTAGTTTGTCAGGTTTATCGAGACGCACAGCGCGCTAGTGCTTTAACGGCAAGCCAATTACCGACGGCTCAAGCTTGTGAAGTGCTTTCAGACGCATTTGCCATAACAGGTTTAACCGCCTTGATTTATGAACAATTGGGCTACGAGAAATTTAAACACCCCGAAGCATTCCGCATGCTCATCGAGAGCTATATGGCTGAAGAGGTAAGAAAGTGGAGTAAAGAATATCCTGACGAACTTTTTTTCCAGATGGATCGTATTTACGGTAATCAACCTACGACTTCCCGTAATAGGCCGATGTATTACGCCAAGTTTATCCGGAAGTATATTTACACGCCCATAGAAAAAGGTGAGATTTTAAGGGAGCTCGACACCAGAAATCCGAGAAACAAAAAAGGCAATCGAAAATACCGCCACCATTCTCATCTAAGTGTTGATGTTGGGCTGCCTGCAATGAAAGCGCAAATATGGCAGGTACTTGCTACTCTTAAAATTTCATCCGACAAACGCAGATTTGAGAATAATTATGCTCGCATGATGGGTCAGGCATTTCAAGAGAATTTATTCTACGATCTGCCATAAAATCCACGTCGATTGATTTTTTGACTCTTGCCATGAGACCACTGACATGACTGTTGTGAAAACTAGTGCTAAGGCATTAAAAACTGCTGTAGTGTCTGTTCTAGCTCGGCATTCCGGAGGACCCTTATGCTGAGATTTAGTTAAGCTGCCTAAAAACAAGCAGGCTAGTTCATTCCCTTGGCGCACTTGACTGATTTGGCAAAACCGGCGGCACCGGCCCCTCGTTTTGGTTTGATTTATCCGGCCGCTCGTTTATTCGCCTTTCCAACCGCTTCGATTAGTTTTATCTCATCGGTTCACATCTCGAATTTGACCTAAACTTTAGCTTAAATCTTTGTCAACATTCACTCAATTAAGCTGAAGTAAGTAGTTATCTAAGTACTAAGAAAAATTGTTATTTTTTTTCTTCGATACTACAATCATAACCTTCAGCACATTGGTAATAAATAGAAACTTCTTTTAGGACTCGACCAGGGCGGTCCGAAGAAACTGCAGTATGAATATTAAAAGTTCTACTTCTCTGGAGCAAGGAGAGAAAATTGACATTTTTATATACCCCCTGTTGATAGGAATATGTAATTGACCTTAAATCGTAAAGATATCTTGATATATCAATCGGTGGTGTAGGCAGCAGATTTTCGTCAGAATATAAATGGCCCCCAGTATAATTTAAAGTAAAATAAAAATCGTCGTAGTTTGTTAAAGGTCTTTTGTAATCAACGGCAGCTTCAATATATAGATATCCTCTTGAAATTTTTCCTTTGATTAAATAGTTCTTTTTAATTCCATTAAAGAATTTTGTTGCAGGAAAATCACTTACACAACCATTCTCTTCACACCCATCTGTAAATCTAATTAATTTTATTTTTTCATCGGGGGCTTCCCCTTTTATCGCATCATAGTCTGGATAAACCGATGGTTTTTCAATTAAAGTAGGAGGTTTTTCACTTTCAGACGTTTGTATCCTATTAACAATATATGATGAGCCTATATAAGCAAAGCTAGCAGCAATTATTATAATTCCATAAACTATCAAATCTTCTACCTGGAGTTTTTTAATTTTGATTGGCATTTTCTAAATTTAATTTTCCATTTTCCTCATTCCATATCTTCTGCATAGCAATTGGTGCAATCTTTAGTATTATAAATGAAAAAAAGCAGGAAATAACAATATGAATTGTTGTTGGAATTTTTTTCCACATATTCCAAATATAATCTTTCAAGTTTGTGAATTCCATTGTCAAATACATCACTCCAAAAAGTTTGCTCAATAATTTATTAATCTTGAATGGAATTAAGTTTGGGTTAAGATCTATTATAACACTAGAAATTAATAGTACAGCAAACAAAAGCATAAATAAGCTTATATACGGAAGAATTTTTCCTATAATAATTTTCATAAGGAATTATTTTGATTCTCCACAATTTTAACTTCCTCTTGATTTAATTTGTAAAGTCTGTAAATATTCTGGTTTATGTCTTTTTCAATCTTTTTAATTTTGTTTCTAAAATTTTCTGCATTATCTGATGATTTATCTATAGAGTTTAATTTTTTATAAAGTGCAATAATTCCTGCAACCATAGCCGCAATTTCCCTTTGATCTTTTTCCGAAGCAATAGCAAACGGGAGATTTCTTAGATATTTAAGCTTTACTTGTGGGAATAATCGTCCAGTTTCAAAAACCTTCTTTCTGTATAGAAAATTAATGTATGTCGAGTTAAAAATTGCCAAAGCATAATAGATATTAATTTCCCTTTTTAGTTCATTTTTTATTAATGCTCCCAATATACTTCTACCAAACCAAACACCCTTTAAATCAATTGTTGCGATTATTCTACTGGCTGTTTGTCTCCAAACGATTTTTGGCTTTAACTCAAAAAATACTTTATTTAATATTACTCTTTCGTTAGGTTGTATAAAATTTTTGTAGTCAGTTCTTACAAATAGGTCTGTTTCTTCTTGTATGTAAAATCTATCAATATTTGAACCCTTCCAATACTCTATATCTTTGGGGTCTTCTCTCCCTCCTTTATAAAATAATAATTTACCTAATTTACTTTGCCCTTTTCTCGCTTTACCTATATTTACTGCTTGATAATTAATACCAGCATCTTTAAATAAAAAGATATTGTCGAAAGTCAGACCTGTGTCTTTTTCAATTTTCTGTTCTTTCTGTTGTAAACTTTCTGCGCCTCGCTCATTTATAGATGTAAAAACTGCAGAAAGTTTATTTCTGTCTGTTCGGGTTAAATCTACAGTAAATTTGTTCTTGCCTGGTATTTTTTTTAGTACTACAATGCAACTAGGTAACTGGACTCCTCGGAAAATTTTTTCACCTAAATTGATTACAAAATTTTCATACTGATTAATTAAGTCTTTAATATCTTCATATCTGGGTTGGTATAAAAACGTGCTGGGTACGATTAAGCCAAGATATCCGCCGGACCTAAGCAATCCTATTGATCTGTCGATAAATATTTTATAAATGTCTTTATAGTTTTTAGTAGAGTTTGGGTATTTCCTCTCAAAATATTTTGTAAACTTATCTATATCTGCTCCCCATGGGGGATTTTCTATAATCACATCAAAACCGGAATTTTTTTGTTTGAAAACATCTTCGAATTCTTCCTGCCAATTAAATGCTTTTTTGTCTATTTTTGGATCATCAATCAAAGAATTTCCTACCTTCATATGTTCTGTTAGCATCGGCAGTTTTTGATTGGGAACCAATGCTTTCATTAGTAGGTTTAATCTAGCGATTTCAATCGCTTGCTCATCAAGATCAACACCATAAATATTCTCAGTTAAAATCCTACATTTTCTTAAAGCTTGTTCTGGCCTGTCTTTCCTTAAATTTTCATCCATTAATTCAAAGGCTTTGATTAAAAATGAGCCGCTGCCGCAGGCCGGATCGAGAATTTTAATTTTTTCCCGATCAGCAAGGCCAGGAGTCTCTTTTAATAATTTCCCGAGGGTATTTTGAACGATATATTCAACAATATAGCTAGGGGTGTAATAAATTCCCTGCTTTTTTCTTTTGCTAACTACGCCTTCGCGCTGCTGAACTTTACCCAAATATTGCTCATAAACTCCACCCAGAACATCGGAATTAATAGCGTCGAAGCGGTATTTAATGCCGGACTCTTTTTCGCCATAAAGCTTAGGAATAATTTTCCCAAACGGGTCCCCATCGGTATTCAAGTCTTCACAGAGATGTTTTTTGAAAAGATTGCTGTTGTACTTTTCATCATATATTCTAAAAATCGGCGCCAAGGATTTAATAAAGTTTGCTGGATCATTCCCGTTAGCTTCCCATTTTTGGTAGGCCTGCCAGAGAGTTTTTTCTTCAATAGAGCGATCTTCAACAACTCTAATAAAAATCAAACGGTCTAGTATTCTCTGAACCGATTCTTCTAAATCATGTAGACTTATTTTTGTATTCCACTGCCTAAAATTGTTAGTAAGAATTTCCCGCCATTCGACTAAATCTTGCGCCAAAACTTCATTAACACTGACTCTTTTGGCAGTAATTCCCCATTTTTGGGCTTGAGCGTTTAACTCACCCTTTTCGACACTCTCCCTGGAAAGCAACCAAAGGTCATTGAATCTTTTTAGATAGTCTTTGTAAGTAAAGGTTAGATTGGCTCTCGGGTTGGGTGTTTTCCAGTCTGAACTGAAAACCTTTAGACCTTCAAAATCAGTTAAAACTACCCAACTAATTCCTTTATTCCAACCATACTCAATTGCTTGTTTGGCCCATTGATCTTTGTTCAGATCAGCCGGTATAGCTTTAGCCTCTAATAAAAATTGGGTTAGATTGTGAAGTCGGAAAGAGTAATCAATCCAGCCAGAAGCAGTCGCTTCTTCTTCAACGACTTCATTTGATGATTGGCTGTTATACACATCCCAGTTGAGAGCGTGGAATAACGGTAAGATAAAATCTTTACGAGTATTGGCTTCGTTGTATTTTTTACGTTTTGTAGAGTTTAGAGCCTCAAATTTTTTAATTAAGGCTGCAATTTCTTGCTTTGCTTCTGATTTTGAAAATATTTTCATTAAGTTATTCTATCATCAAAGAGTGGATCAAAATCATTTGTCGAAAAATTATATAGGAACAATAATTTTCCATTGTTGTAAAAACCTTGTTCCTCAGCATGTTCTTTCACTAATGTCTCTGCTTTTTGAAAAAGATTATTTTCATCTATTTTTGATTGATTGTTGGCCATGGTATCAAGGAAACTTATGAAAAACTCAACTTTAATAGATTTTCCATCTGATTTAACCTCAAATATGGCCATTCTTCCCTTATCTAACTGACCGAAACTTCCAGAATGGTGAACGGGAAGCTCTTTATCTATAAAACCATTGGTTATTTTTCTGATTTTCATTAACTTATTTTACTCCCGCTGCCTGCTTTTATGCTAATATGTTTACTCAGAGGTTGACAGCATACGAATATTTTACTAAAGTTTTAGTAGATGCCCAACGTCACCCCTAAGCAAAAAAAGATTTTGGATTTTATCGTCGCTTTCTCTAAAAAAGAGGGCTATTCCCCTTCACTGGCGGAAATTGCCCGACACTTTGGAAAGTCGACGACGACCATTCATCAATACGTCGCTGCCCTCAAAGCCAAGGGCCAGCTAACCAAGGAAGAAAACGTCTGGAGGGGAATCCAGCCCAATCAACCGGTGACTCAAATTTTTCTGTTAGGCTACATCGCCGCCGGAGCTCCAATCGAGCCGTTCGAAAACCCGGAACCAATCCAAGTTCCCTTGAGCTTTACCAACTCACCCGGTAATTACTACGCCCTTAAAGTCAAAGGTAACAGCATGGTCGATGACGGCATTAATCACAACAGTTTAATCGTCATCAAGCACCAAAAGACAGCCGATAATGGCGACGCCGTGATCGCCGTTACCGAGGACGGCGCCACCCTCAAAGTCTTCAGGAAGAGACAAAATCAAGTCTGGCTGGAACCGAGAAACAAAAACTTCCCCACGATTAAACCTAAACAATTGGAAATCAGGGGCAAGTTTGTCGGCGTTATTTCCGCCAGTGGGCAGCAATCAGAATTCCACGAACTAACCGAGCGTTATTTAGCGGAAACTCCAATCAGCCACCGGAAATTAAACGGGCAGTATTTTACCCCCAAGACTATCAGGGAAGCCTTGTTAAGCCATTTGCCCAAAAATATCAGCCAGCCCAAAGTCCTCGATCCCGCCTGTGGTACCGGCGAGTTTTTGGTCTCGGCTAACCACTATTTTAAACAGCCGCGGCTTTACGGCTGGGATATCGAAGCCAAGCTGGTTCAAATTACCAGGAAAGTTGCCCCTCAGGCCCGGGTAAAAAGACTCGACGCGCTCACTGTGAAAACCGCTGAAAAATTCGATTTTGTCATCGGCAATCCGCCCTATTTTGAATTTAAGCCCAACCAAGAGCTCAAGAGAAAATTTAGCCAAGTAATTAATGGTCGGGCGAATATCTTTAGTTTTTTTATCAAACTGGGGCTGGATCTGTTAAAACCCAATGGCTACTTGGCTTATGTCGTGCCGCCGTCAATGAATAACGGCCGCTACTTTGCCCAGCTGCGGCAATACATTATCGATCATGGGAACATTGAATCTCTCTCGATTTTGGATAATTCCAAACTTTTCCACCAAGCTTTGCAAAGCACCATGTTACTGGTGATTAAAAAAACCAAAAATAAGGGCGATTATATTTTCAAGAAAAACGGCCTGTCAATTTTTACCGAACAGCCAACCAAGCTTGCCCAGGCCTTTAAAAATAAAGCCACGCTCTATGACTTGGGGTATTCGGTTAAAACCGGTCGTTTGGTGTGGAATCAAAATAAACACTTGCTCACCCTGGAGAAAAATAACAGTATCCCGTTAATCTGGGCGCATAACATTACCGAAAACGGCTTGAAATTTTTCCACAAGAAAAACAAATATCAATACGTCCGAATTAACAATTACGACTGCGGGCCGGCGATTGTCACCAACCGGATTACCGGCACAGTTAAAAAAGGCCAACTAAAGGCGGCAATTATCCCCAAGGGTATGAAGTTTATCGCTGAAAATCATGTCAATGTTATCTTTCCGGGCCCCAACTCCAACCATCTCTCCCTTGAAGAAATTACCCGGCAACTAATGTCCAAGGAAAAACTGGAAATACTTCAACAAATTACCGGCAATACCCAAATCTCTAAAACCGAGCTGGAAAAACTCTTCCCCTTAAATATTGGTTAAAAAGGCCCTTTGGCAAAAAGGACTTAAACCAACGCCGTTGGTAAAGCTCGACTGAACCCGTAAAACCAAGTTGCCATTGATAAAAATCCCATAACTTTTACTCTTGATTGCTTTTGCCTCAACTTTCACCTTTCCGGTAACCAAACTGTCATATTTGTCGTTCGAGTAAGAGAGAATGTCTTTCTGGCTGACGATTATCGTCAGTAACTCGAGCTTCTTGTCATAACCGAGCAAAATCTTTAAAAAGTTAATCTTGTCTTTTAAGGGTAATCGATTAAAATGCCAGACGCTCTCGCGGGTGGCTTTTCTCTGGATCGGTTCGGCTAATTTTCTGGCAAATTCCTGAATTTTGGGATATTGGTATTTGGAGTCTTTAATTGCTTTTTGGGATAACGCGGAAATCTTAGAGTATTCCCCGCCCATTGTCTTTAGAGTGGCTCTTATTTTCAGCCACATATTCTTTAGCTCTTTTGCGTGCCCGTTCCGACGCCAACGGATTTTAAAGAAATCCCGATAGAATCATTGTTTCCAAAAATAACCTTTACATCGGCCAGGGTTTTATTGGCTCGAAATGCCCTCCCAATCCAAAGGATCTCTTTGATCTGACCCTGGGTTTTACTTTTACGTTTAAGTAAGTTCCCGATATGGGGTAATAGTCTCTTAGCCTTTTCTTCTTGGTCTTTGATTCTTAATTTTCCGTCTGGAAAAGTGGACAGGGTTTTCCTTAAAGTCTTAATTTCTTCGGTGTAGTTCCTGGGTAAACGAAAATAATTAATCAAACCTTGGCAAATCAATAATTCAAAAAAATCCGCTTTTGCCCGGCTGGACTTTTCTATATTTTTCTTCATCGCGTTATTTTACTCCCCCTGCCTGCTTTTATGCTAATATTTAGAGCTTCAGGGTTCAACCCTGTAAGCATGTTAGAATAAGAAAATATGAGTCAGGGAATTAAAAGGGTTCAAGAGGCAATCCGAAAGCTGGGGTTTGAGTTTGAGGTCAGAGAACTGCCGGTCTCAACCCGGACATCACCGAAGGCGGCTGCGGCAATTGGCTGCAAAGTCGGCCAGATTGCCAAATCGATTGTGTTTCAGTCTGCTTCAGGCCGGGCAATTTTAGTGATCGCCAGCGGCCAAAACCGAATTAATGAAGCCGCTATCAGCCAAATTTTAGGGGAAGAAATTATCAAGGCAGACGCGGACTTTGTTTACCGGGAAACGGGCTTGGCCATCGGCGGGGTGGCGCCGGTCGGCCATTTAAAACCCTTAAAGACTTTTATCGACCAAGACCTATTAAAATTCCCCCAAATCTGGGCCGCGGCCGGCACTCCCCACGCGGTATTTCCGCTGACTTTTGCGGAATTAGTTAACCTGACCCAAGGGCAAGTAGTTAAAGTCTGTTAGAGCTTCAGGGTTCAACCCTGTAAGACACTGCTTTTATGCTAATATTTAGCCAGGGAGAACAGATGGAAAAAAACAATCTCAATATTCATTCTGCCCCTTTTCTGGTGAGAAATAAGGTATAATGAACCTATGAGAGATTTTAATCGAGGCGGAAGCAGAGGCAGCGACCGAGGCGGCCCAGGTGGCGGCAGACGCTTTGGCGGCGGCGGCGACTTCAGACGCGAAATGCATCCGGCAGTCTGCTCCAACTGCGGCAAAAATTGTGAAGTGCCTTTTCGCCCCACCGGCGAGAAACCGGTTTTTTGCAATGAGTGTTTTAGAAAAGACAGCGGAGATAGCCGACCGCGCGAAAAACAGGGACCGAATTACCAGAGCCAATTTGATGCCTTAAACCAAAAACTGGATACCATTCTTAATCTGATTTCAGCACAGGAAAAACCAAAAGCTAAGAAAAAAGCCGTTGTAGTAAAATAGATTTGTCATGCAAAGTCGGTTACAGCGCAAGCGCGAAAAAGACAGTTTAAGGCAAGCAGGCAAGTATATTTTATTGACCCTGGTGACTCTTTTCCTGGTAGTTAAGTTCGGTTTGCCGTCGCTCATCCGCTTGGCCGCGTTCATCGGTGACCTCAAGAGCAGCGGTCAACCGATCGAAAAATCAGACACCTTGGCTCCGGGGGCGCCGACGCTTTTGTCATTGCCCGAAGCCACCAACTCCGCCAAAATCGCCATAGCCGGATATGCTGAAACCGGCGCGACGATCAAGCTTTCCCGCGGTGGAGTGGTCGTTGAGGAAACTATCGCCGATTCCGACGGCAATTTTGAGTTTAAAGACGTCGTTTTAAAAGAGGGCAATAACGAGTTTTTTACCGAAGCGGTTGACAGCCAAGGCAACACCAGCGGACCGTCGCGGACTTACCTGGTCACCTACGACGCCGAACCGCCCCAATTGACCATTGAACAGCCGGAGGCGGGCAAGCGGCTTTTTGACAAAGATTCGCCGGTGACGATAAGCGGCCAAACCGAGATCGGCACCAGTCTAACCATTAACGCTAAGTTTGTCCGGATCGACTCCGAAGGCCGGTTTTCCGTCAAGTGGCCGCTGGTTGAAGGCGACAATCAGCTGGACTTTCTGGCGCGCGACGCCGCCGGCAACGAAACCAAGAAAACTCTGACCGTCAACTACACGCCTTAAACCCTGACGTGCTCGGTCAGGGTTAGGTTGATAGCGTCTTGTACCGCATTCACTTCCAATACATCGTTAGATACGTCTCTGTCTGATAAATCCATACCCCCGACCGGATTATCATTATTAAACAATTGCCAGCCTTCGACTGTTACCCATTCTTGCTCATCCGGGTGTAACAAATTAAAGACGGCGGCGATTGGCCGATCATTGTCAAGATAATCCGATTTATCCAGCCCGGTACAAATAGCCAACATCGGCCTATTTGCCAGCTTTACTACCAAAGCTCTATTATAATTATAGCCGTCACCCACAACCGCGTCCGGCACCAATTGAGTCAACTCATCGCCTTTTAGAACAACTTTGGAAAAGGACCATCTCATGTCAGCGGAGAATTTAACCGGTAGACCCAAAACTACTGTGACTTGCCCCAAAGGAAGATCTAAATTTACTCCTCGATTGATTATTTCTGCCTGACCGGATAATAATTCTGCCATTTGAGTCAAAGTTTACCCGAAGATTTGGCTTTGTCAAGAGAGGCCAAGCTGAACAGCCAAATCATGGCAAATGAGTAAAACAAAGAATTGACAAACAAAGAGTGGACTAATAAAGCAACCAGGGAAACGCGCAGCAGTAAACTTTTTTTCCAGAGGCAGCGGAGCAAATTAAGATAGGCCAGCAACCCAACGATCCCCGTGGTGGCCAGGACAAACAACAAGCTCGAGTCCAGGCCGCCGGCCGAGTGGCTTAAAGGATTATCCCGGTAATACTTTAAGGTGTTAAAACCCAGGCCGAAGACCGGGCTCTGACGCCAAAGGTCAATCCCCAAACGGTAGTTGGTCAAACGCTGCTGCCCGGACAACACGCGTTCGAGCTTGACCCCTTCCCCGCCGGGACGGGGCAAAAGCACTAAGGCCAAGGCTAAGATCGCTAATCCTAAAACAAACCATTGTAATTTCTTTTTAAGCCAAGCCAAGTACAAAGCGGCAGCGACCAAAGCCAGGTAGCTGCTGCGCGAGTAAGTTAACAGCAGCGCCAAAAAATGCAGCCCCAACAGGCGTTTGGAAACAGGGCGGGAAAGATAAATCAAAACCAGGCCCAAAACCAGAATGATGCCGGTAAAGTTGGGGTCGAGCAGAGTCGAAAGTAAACGGTAGTAGTGGTCGTCCCAGTTTAAACCGGCCAAAAACCGGGTATCGGGCACGAAAAAGTACTGGGCCAAACCAAGGAGGGCCACGCCGGAAGAAAAAATCAGCAACCAGCGTCGGTCGATTTTAAGATCAATCAGCAAACTGTAGGCCAAAAATCGGAGCAGATACAAAGCAGCGGTTAAAATTTTATTAAACGGCAGTTTAAAAGCGGCCATCACCAAAGAGACAAAAGCGGCCAGAGCAAACCAAAGAATTGGGCGGAAAAGTTTGAGGCGGCGTAAATTAACCAGCAAGAAACCAATTAAAACCAAGTCGTGCAAATAAAGCGGCAGTCCCGGCAAGCGCTGGAATTCACCAAAAATCATGGAACCAAACAAGACTAAAACCAGAAGATTATTCATTTAAGTAGAGTTTAACCCGGGTCAAATCATTTTGATAGATCAGCGGCAAATCAAACTCCGGACCGCCCTCGCCCACCAAAATGTGACTGTAGCGAGTCTCGGAATTTTTCCAGCTCTCATGGTCATAGGGAAAATTAACGTAATACAGATTATGGATGTCATAAATCAAAACTTTGTCAGTCGGCCTAAGATTAGCTTTAAACCAACCGTCGCAGTCGTAGAAATCGCCGAAATCAAACTTTAAATTGCGGCACAAAAAATTATCGCGGTCGAGATACTTGCTGTTGGCATAGGCGCGGCCACCAATGCCGATGACCGCTTGTAAAATAATTAAAAATATAAATATTTTTTTAGGTTGGAATTTAATACTGGCGGCCAGTAAAGCTAAGGGGAACAAAGCAAAGCGGCCGAAGTCAGTCCCGGGCATGAGAAACCAGAACAAAAAACTTAAAACCAGCAGCCGGGAAAACCTGGGTTTTAATAAGAAACCCAGCAAAATTATTGGCCCAACCCGGTAAGCCGGGTCAAAAAATAAACGAAGCGGCCGGGACAGCCAGTACCAAAAACCATTGAAAAACCATTCCCGCTCCATGCCGAAATTTTCGCCAAACGGATAGACCGGATTGCCGGTGGACTGGTAATTAATCAGCATAAACGGCAGATAGCCCAAAACCGACCAGGGCGCCAAAGTGATCGCCAGATTATAAACCAGGGTATTTAACTTGATGGCTCCGGCCAGAATCAGCATCACTACCCGGCCGAAGCGTTTATAGGCCACTGCTCCCAGCAAAAAAGCCGCGGCCATTAAATCGACATAAGCGCCGGTCGACAGCCAACCGACTAAAAGCGTCGAGTACCAAAGCAGGCTGGCGGCCATACCGCCAAGCCGAAAAATAAAATAGGCTGAGAGCAAGCCGAAGCTCCAGTGGACCAGTTTTCCCGGCAAAAACATGTAGATCATCTCGCCTAAACGGGGCAGGCCGGACCAGTAAAGCAAGTTGCCGGGAAGCGGAGCGATCGAGCCTCTTTGTAAAAACAGTTTGGCTTCGGTCAGGTGGTACCACAAAGCGTCAAAACCCAGCTCCGGCCCGAGCGCGCCGATTAAATTAACCAGAGCCTGGACTATTATCAATCCCAGCCACAGCCGGTCAAGTTTTTTCATAGACTTTGATGCGCACCATTAAGGAATGCAGGCTCATTAGAAAGGCCATAGCCAAACCGGGAACGCCGTCTAAAAACCCCAGGTACCAAAAATAATTTTTCACGAACTTTAGTTTTGGGTAAAAGATCAGCTCAAAAGTCGAGAATTGGTTTAATTCTTCAGCCCGCAAGTCCGAATACCAATTAAGCCGATCGATAAACTGACTGATCGTGATCCGGCGCCTATGGATTATTCTCGGCGACTTCAGGTTCCGAACCTGAACTAAAGACTCAAAGCGTTCATGAACTTTCCCGACCCATTTACCCGTCCCCGGCTGAACTAAACGCGTCAGGCGCACATGAGCGGTTTCACCGAAGCGTAACTTACGGCCTAAAAACCAATCGTC
>MFES01000005.1:0-20464 GCA_001779955.1 Candidatus Doudnabacteria bacterium RIFCSPHIGHO2_02_FULL_46_11
CAATTAACTGTGTTTCAGTTACAGGCAAGCCTTTGTAGTTAAGAGCCATTTTTAAAGAAGCCGCTTCGCAGGAAAGGGGAAGATCCTGGCGATCTATTGGCACATTAAGAATTGTCGGCGAAACAGCCTCAACTGTCGGGGTACTGTAAGCAAGAAGAGAAATTAAGGCTACCGCTAATACAAGGTGCAAAATTTTATTTGCCCGCATGAAAATCTGGTTTAACTTTATAAATTTATCTTAGTTCAAGTACAATAAAGGATGTGATTTTTTATGACACTGTGCTCTTTTATTAAAAGTTCCTTGGCTGGGTAAGTAATTTTAGGGATAGGGGGTAATGTGATAGGATATTAGAGAAACAATATGAATATTGATCCGTCAATTTTTAAGGCCTACGATATTCGGGGTATTTATCCAGAGCAGCTTGATGAACAGGCGGCTTATCTAATTGGCAGGGGGTTAGTTCAATATTTTAAAGAAAATAATTTAATTTCACCTGGCCAAAAATTTTTAGTGGCTCGAGATACTCGAAATTCCTCACCAGTTTTGGCTGCCAAGTTAATAGAGGGCATAACCGACGAAGGCCTTGATGTTGACGATTTAGGAGTAGCAAGCACCGATGTTTTTTTATTCGCCGCAGGCTTTGGTAATTATTATGGTGGGGTTATGGTTACGGCCTCGCACAATCCTCCGGAATACAATGGCTTTAAAGTCATCAGTCGGGGCGTTGAATTTGTTTTTGATAAGCAACTACAGGAGCTAAAAGAAACAATGAAAAATTTGACTGCCTTTGCCAATCATCAAAAAGGACAAGTCGCCCAGGCGGAAGTAACGCAAGAATTTTTGGAGTGGCTAAAGCAGAAAGGCCGTATGGAAAAATTGACCAAGAAATTCAAAATTATCGCTGACCCGGGAAACGGTACGGCCGCTGAATTTATCCAAGAATTTTTCAAGATGATCCCTGTTGTGGTGGCCTATATTAATTTGGAAGAAAACGGTGATTTTCCGGGCCGCGGACCAAATTCAGCCAAAAACAACCCTGTGATGAGCGAGAAAATTATTGAGATGGGGGCGGATTTAGGGGTGGCTTGGGACGGCGACGGCGACCGCGTCGCGTTTTATGACGAAAAAGGTCAGCTGCTTGCCGGCGATGTTACCGCCATGCTAATTGTAAGCCAAGTACTTAAAGAAAACCCTGGCAGCACAATAGTTTATGATTTAATTTCGAGCAAGTCCCTGCCTGGGCTGATTGAGAAATTGGGCGGCAAGCCCATAAAATCCAGAGTTGGGCGCGCTTTTATCAACCGTGTAACGCAGGAAAATGACGGCTTGCTGGGTACGGAATTAAGTGGCCATTACCTTTACCGCACGGATTTCGAGCAATTCCGTTCCTATATTGAAAATACTTGGTATACGCTTTCAAATGTGCTTCATTTATTGCAGGATGATGGACGCCCGTTGTCAGTAATAGCCGAGAGTTTAACCAAATACCATAAAGGCGATGTCGTGATTTTCCATACTGACAAATCCGTTCGTATTTTTGACGAGCTAAAACTAAAATATCCTGACGGAAATCAGGATATGCTGGACGGACTAACGGTAGATTACGGTAATTGGTGGTTCAATCTGCGTCCTTCCAACACCGAGCCTATTATCAAATTAGTGGTGGAAGCGGAAAGTCAGGAATTGCTTGACCAAAAAACCGCAGAGCTTAAATCTGCAATAACCCCACTCGTTTCTTAACTTCACCTAGGGTTTTTCCGGCGACTTCTTGAGCGTGCTTAGCTCCTTCGGCCAGCACGTTTTTGATTTCTGAATTAGAAATATTTTTGTATTTTTCCTGAATAGGCGAAAGATAAGCAACCAAGGCGTCACTCAATACTTCTTTAAATTGGCCATAGCCGTGGCCGGTAAATTCTTTTTCCAAATCACCAACCGATTTGCCGCTGGCCAAGGAGAAAATGGTGAGCAGGTTGCTTACAGCCGGTTTTTTTTCTTCGCTAAAAGTAATTTCCGAACCACTGTCAGTTACGGCGGATTTTATTTTTTCGCGAATAGTGGTTTCGTCGTCGAGTACGGCAATGTAGTTTTTTGGGTTTTCCGCGGACTTACTCATTTTTTTAGATGAATCGTCCAGTCCCATAATTCTGGCAGAAGATTTTTGGCTGATGTATTCGGGAATTTTAAAAGTCTGGCCATACCGCGAATTGAATCTCTCTGCCAAATTGCGCGTGAGCTCAACATGCTGTTTTTGGTCCTCGCCCACCGGCACGGCATCAGCATTGTAAGCGAGAATATCTGCGGCCATCAGCACCGGATAAGCAAACAGCCCTAAGTTTATAGATTCCTGTCCAAGGGACTTGTCCTTAAACTGGGTCATGCGTTCGAGTTCGCCTAGGCGCGCGATAGTGCCCAATATCCAGGAAAGTTCTGCATGTTGCGGAACATGCGACTGCACGAAAATCGTGGTTTTTTTAGGATTAAGCCCAAGCGCTAAATAAAGCTTGGCGGTTTCTAAAGTTTTCTTTTCAATATTTACCGCTTCACTCGGCGTAGTTAAGGCATGCAAGTCGGCAAGCATGGCAAAACTTTCATAGTCGTTTTGCATTTGCACCCACTGGTTGATCGCGCCAAAAACATTACCGATATGGGTAACGCCCGAAGTTCTTATACCTGAAAGCAGTCTCTTTTTCATATCAGTAATTATACGTAATTAATTCTTTTTCACCAAATAAAACCGCCTCGTTAAGGGGCGGTTTTAAAATGACGCTGAAGGTCGGGCTTTGTATTAATTAAATTGATCTGTTTTTGCGAGTAGCCGGCTGCGCCGGTACGAGCAATCCATGCCGAAAGGGAGGGAAGGAGTATGCTCAAAGAGCAGACGACGGGGGAAGGGAAAACGTAGCCCATTAGGGCGTAAGGTTGTCCCTCACCAGCTTTATACTTCGATTATCACCGGAAGAATCATTGGTCTGCGTTCAGTACGGGTGAAGATAAATTCACCAAGCTGGTCGCGAATTTCATTTCGGAGCCAAGCCCAGTTCGGTTCAAGATTCTTTGCGGCTTTTGACTCAACAATTTTTCTAACTTCGTGTTTGATTTCTCGCAAGAAATCTTCGGAAGTTTTCATATGTACGAAGCCCCGGCTGATAATATCCGGCGCGGCGGCAAGTTTGCCGCCTTTTTTGTCGATGGTGATGATTAAGACCAGCATACCGTCTTCGGCCATCATTTGCCGGTCGCGCAAAACCACTTCGCCGATGTCGCCAACGCCCAAGCCATCCACAAAAACCAGTTCGGCCGGAACTCGTTCCCGGGTAACTTTAACTTCGTTTTCGGAAACTTCCATAACCTGGCCGTTTTCCATAAGCATAATTTTATCTTCGGCTATACCCATGTCGCGCGCCACGTCCCTCATATGCACCATCATAAAATGTTCGGCGTGGATTGGCATGATATATTCCGGCTTGGTCAGGGAAAGCATCCATTTATGCTCTTCTTCTTTGGCGTGTCCGCCGGTGTGAATGTCCAGGATTTTTTGGTAAATAACGCGGGCATTTAAGCGCGTTAAATTGCTCATCATGGTTTGCACCGAGTTTTCATTGCCAGGAATGACCGAAGCCGAGATAACGACCAGGTCGTTGGCCTTGATGTCTATCTGCCTATGTTCGCCGCGCGACATGCGGGCAAGAGCGGAGAATTCCTCACCCTGGCCGCCGGTAGTTAAAATAACCACCTGATTGTCAGGAAAACTCTTGGCCTGCTCGGGTTTTATGAGGATCCCTTTGTCGATTTTGAGATAACCGCCTTCCATGGCCGCTTCGACGGTTTGAATCATACTGCGGCCGGTAACCACAACTTTGCGGTTATATTTGGCGGCCACTGTGAACATTTCTTGCACGCGGGTAACCAAAGATGCAAACGATGCAAAGATGATGCGGCTGTGTGTTTCGCGGAAGATTCGGTCAATCATTTCTCCGATAGCTTTTTCGGAAATGGAATAGCCGGGAATGTTCACATTGGTCGAGTCAGACATTAACAGTTTAACGCCTTCTTTGCCGTAAAGGGCGAGCTTGTCTATTTCGGCCGGCGGTTCGCCGACCGGGGTTGGGTCAAATTTCCAGTCGCCGGAGTGGATGATTAAACCAACCGGGGTTTTGATGGCAAAGCCGACATTGTCAGGGATGTTGTGGTTAACGCGGAACATTCTGATATGGAATGCGCCGAGTGTTATTTCATCGTTGAGTTTGAGCTTGTTGATTTTGGCCCGGCCGAGCATGTCGAATTCACTAAGTCGGCGCTCGATAAGTTTGGCTGATAGCGGCAAGGTATAAATTGGCGGGTCGCCGATTTTTGGCAAGAGGTAGGGCAGGGCGCCGATGTGGTCAAGGTGTCCGTGCGAAATTAAAATTCCGCGGATTTTCTTTTTGCGTTCCTCCAAGTAGCGCACATCGGGAATATAGTAGTCTACGCCGAGCATTGATTCGTCCGGAAAGGCAAAACCCATATCAATAACAATAATGTCATTGCCGTATTCCAGAACCATGCAGTTGCGTTCGCCTACGCCTTCAAGCCCGCCAAGGGGGATGATGCGTAAATTATGCTTGCCGGTCATGCGTGAGGCATCTCGTACTTCAAGCACTTTTTTCTTCACCGGCTCGCTGGGTGCAATCTTTTTTGGTGTCATAGTTTTTAAAACTTCAAATTTCAATCTTCAAACTTCAAACAAACTTTCCGCCTGCGCCGAGGCTCCCGCCTTCGCTAAAGCTACGGCGGACAGGTCAGCGGGCAGGCAAATACCAAACTTCAAAAATTGAGGGTTGGCGCTTGAGCGTTGGAGTTTATGACTGTCTGCGTATCGAAAAATCGTTAATAGTAATATTTTATTTGCTAAAGGCCGCCGTCGCTGCGGACTAATAGCACAATGATATACCCAGCATATCACCCCCGATAATCTTGGTACTTTCATTCAACACCAAAATATCTGGCTATTATTAATGCCACCTATATGGCGCGCCAGTGTTTAATATCCCAAGATTTTAAGGAGAATGATCGGGGTTGTATTGCTGGGATACGCAAAGTTAAAAGGCTTAAAAAACGAAAAAAGCTGAAAAGCCGCTTAACTTTAGGTACGTCACGAAGTAAACTTTACTTATTATACTCCCAATCCTAGGTCTTGTCAAGGCCTGAAAAAACCCTTATAATAAAAGGAGTTTTATGCCGGGATGGCGAAATTGGCAGACGCGCTACGTTCAGGTCGTAGTGCCCGCAAGGGCATGCAGGTTCAAGTCCTGTTCCCGGCACCATATACTACGCTCTTAATGGAGCTTCGTAGTGCAAGCAAAAACAGCTAAAAGGCTGTTTTATAATTTCAGCGCCCTGTGCGTTTTTACATACCACTCGGCAACATTGCCGAATCTTTCCTGCGGCACGATAAGCACTTTAAAATCAACATTGTGTATGTTTTGTGCGGTGATGTAAGTGTAGAAAGGCTGAACCAGAAAAACGGCCGCCGCTTCATTGTCTATTATTTGAGTGAAGCGCGTATAAAGCTGTTTTCTTACTTCCATATCTCGGGTGTTTCTGGCATCAACGATAATTTTATCAACCTCATTGTTTCGGAACCCCGAGAGATTGAGGCCGGGATCGGTAATTTGCGAGGAATGCCAGAAGAAGTAAGGGTCAGGGTCGTGCCCGAGGTTTTCGGAAAGAAGTAAAGCTTGGTATTCGCGAGGGCGCAGCACGGAAGAGTTGAGCTCGGCCCTGGGCACGATGTTTATTTCCAGCTTAAGTCCCAGATTCTGCCACTGCTCGGCCAAAAGGTTGGCGGTCTCTTGGTTTATTTTGATGTCATTTGTTGTTAGAACAATTTTTAATTGCTCGTCATTTTTATAACGGAAACCGTCATCGCCTCTAAGCCAGCCTTCCTCGCTAAGCAGCTCATTGGCCCGGGTGAGATTGTATTCCGGCGCCGGCGCGGCAACTTCGCCGAGTGACGGCCCGCCAATGGCAATCGCTAGTCCGCTATGAAGATTGTCAACAATTTCAAAACGGTTGGTGGCAAGCTTCAAAGCCTGCCTTATTTTTAAACTGCCAAGCAATGGATTTTTTTCTTTATTAAAGAAAACGGTCTGGTATTGCGGCGAACTGGCTCGAATCAAACGGCCGCCGGGCTGGAGCTTTATATTTTCATTGTCCGAAAGTTGGCTGAAGCTTTTAATGTCGCCTTGGTTGTAGGCTTTTATGAGATCATCGGTTGATTGGTAGAATTTAAAAGTGATTTTTTCGATGTAGGGTTTGTGGGGGTGATAAAATTCATTAGCCATAAGCTCTGCCCCGACTATGTCTTGATTACTGCGGTAACGGAATTTTTCAAGTTTGTACGGGCCTGCCCCGACCGGGTTTAAATCGTCATAGTCGCTTTCAAGATGAGCCGGCAATAGGCCGAGCGTTAGGTTTTCGGAAAAGCTGATTGAGGGGTCGCGCAAGGTAAATTTGATGGTCTTATCCTCAAGAACCTCGACTTTCACAAACCTAAAAGAATAACGCAGATTACTGGCGCTCTCCTTACTTTGTGCGGTTTTGATGGTATGGACAACATCTTCGGGAGTTATTGCGGCGCCATCCTGCCATTTTAAGCCGTTGCGCAGTTTAAGACTGTAATTTTTTAAATCATCGCTGATAACCGGCAGGTTTTCCGCCAGCACCGGTTTAAAATTTCCGTTGCCATCCACACCCAAAAGCCCGGCATGAATCAAAGATTTCAAATCTTGCTCGGCATCGCTTGTTGCCGGATCGAGAGGGCTTAAACTTACGGGTTGACCGAGCGTGCCTTCAATTATTTCCCCACCCCGGGCCGGCACGGTATAGGTCAGACCGCGCCAGGCCGAGCCGAGCACGCCAAACAAACCCACCCCGCCCAAACAAAGCAGGATAATAAAAAGTTTCTGCTCGCGAGCAGAAAATAGTCGATAAAAGGTTACGATGTTCTGAAGTTTAGCCACTATTGTTGCAGAAACATTGAGGCAATAATCAGGCTCACAAAAATTACGGAAATAATGATTGTGAGAATAAATATGCCTTTTTCAAGACCCCGTCTGGTTTGGTAAACATTGTCGCCGCCGCCGAAAGCACCGCCCAGGCCGCCGCCTTTGGCCTGCAGCAAAACCAAAACCACGATAACAATACTGATGACAAGTATGAGGTAATTTAGGAGTTTTAGCATAATCTTAGATTGGAATTAAGTCTGTTTATTGTATCGCAAAAAGGCTATTCAAACAACCCGGTAGTAGAAGTTCAATATTTCAGTCCTAGTAGTACAAACTTGTTGTTTGACTACGGGACTTTGCTTCCATTTTTTTTGACCTCACTATTTTTCTTAAGGATTGAAATAGGCTAAGGATTGAACTGCACTACTGGGCTTAGGCCCCCCGTTACTTACTGAATTTAAATAGATTTTTTGAACGTAAATTACGATGGTAAGTTATGGCAAAGCGGTGGGCTTCATCCCGCAGCCTTTGGATAATAGTTAGAGCTGGCGCGCCCTCGCCCAAGACCATTCCCTCTGCCCGACCGGGTAAATAAATTTTTTCTTCTCTTATTTCCTTGGCTTCGGTGCGGGATTTGCCCAAAGCAATGCAGGGTATATCCGATTTTCTTTTTTTCAATACGGCGATTGCGGCGTTAAGCTGCCCTTTGCCGCCGTCTATTACCCAAAGGTCGGGTTTGGGCCAGTCGTTCCGGAGCCTGCGGTTTAAGACTTCGGTCATCATGGCGTAATCGTCTGGAGTTTTTTTGGTGCGGATTTTAAATTTGCGGTAGTGATCTTTGTTGGGCCTTCCGCCGGTAAACACGACCATTGAACCTACGGCATTCGTACCGGAAATGTTCGAGATGTCAAAGCATTCAATACGTTCCGGCAGGTCGGGCAGGTTCAAAATGCTTTTAAGCTGGGCCAGTCCCTTGTCAATTAAGGTTTCATCGCGTTTGAACTTGGCAAATTGCTGTTCAAGAAAGTTGCGTGCATTTTCACGGCCAAGCTCTATCAGTTTTTTAGACGTGCCGCGCTTTGGCACGGTAATTTTTATTTTAAGCTTTTTGCTGGTAATTTCGAAAAACTTTTTTTGGAGAAATTGGGTAAAAAGCTTTTCGTCTTCTACGGCATGTTCCAAAAATATTTCACGCGGTAAGTTAGTCGCATCCAAATAGTATCTTTCCAAGAAGGCAGTAATGATTTCGGAGTCAGTTTTATTTTCAACATTCTCCAAAAGCATGTTTTCCTTGGCCAAAAGACGGCCGGAGCGCACCAAAAACAAATTTACAGCGGCCTTATTTTTTTGCCTATAAATCGAAATTAGATCTTGGTTAGAATTTTTAATAGAGATAACTTTTTGTTGCTCGTTTAAGCTCTCGACCGCTTCAAGTTGGTCGCGCAGGGAGGCAGCCCGTTCAAACTGCTTGCGTTTTGAGGCTTCCTTCATTTGTTTCATCACTTTTTTCTTGATTTCGCGATTGTGTCCCTGCAGCAACAGTTCGACATCGGAGAGAACATCGCGGTATTCTTCGGGGCTGATGATACCGATACAAACCCCAGGACAACGATGAAGCTGATAATTAAAACACGGCCGCGTGCTCACTTTTTCCGCCTGGCAATAAGGGAAGATGCGTTTAATCAGACGCAGAGTATTGCGTACGTTTAAACCGGAGGTAAATGGCCCGAAGTACTTCGCCTTTTCCCGGGCGAGTCGTTCATCTTTGTTTCTGACTGAATAAATTTTGGCAATAGGCGCCGAATAGTCTATTTTTATAAATTGATAATTTTTGTCGTCGCGCAGTCGAATATTGTATTTTGGTTTATGCTTTTTTATCAGCACGCTTTCTAAAATCAAAGCTTCGAGCTCGTTGTCGGTTAAGATATATTCTACGTCGGAAATATTTTGGACAAGATTTTGCGTTTTAAAATCGCCTTTTGGCAGCACGCCAAAATACGTCTTCACGCGGCTGCGCAAACTTTTAGCTTTGCCAATGTAAATTATTTGTCCGTCCTTATCCTTAAACTGGTAAACTCCCGGATTTTGGGGCGGAGCCTTAAGTTCGAGTAGATTTATCACAGTTATCTCATTTTAATGGCTAGCATGTTAAAAAGCTAATAAACCGCATTAAGAATTAAATTCGAAATTTATAGTCCATGCTTGATAAAGGCGTAAAATCCGTGTATACTACGCTTTGTTTCTCAATTGCTTTTACGCAACCACCATGGCTCAATCAAGCGAAAAATACATCAAAATAAGAGGTGCCCGCCAGCACAATTTGAAGAATGTAGATTTGGATATCCCTCGAAACAAGTTGGTGGTTATGACCGGTTTGTCCGGTTCCGGAAAATCCAGTCTGGCTTTTGACACGATCTACGCCGAAGGACAGAGGCGCTACGTTGAGTCGCTTTCTGCTTACGCCAGGCAGTTTTTAGGCTTAATGGATAAGCCGGATGTCGATAAAATTGAAGGGCTTTCGCCGGCCATTTCTATTGACCAAAAATCCGCTTCGCACAACCCGCGTTCTACCGTCGGTACGGTTACGGAAATATATGATTATTTGCGCCTGCTTTTTGCCCGGGTCGGCATTCCGCATTGTCCGGTTTGCGGTAAGAAAATTTCCGGCACAACCATTACCCAAATGGTTGACCAGATTTTGTCCTGGCCGATTGGCAACCGCATTATGATTTTGGCGCCTCTGGTTTCTGACCAGAAGGGCGAGCAAAAATTAATTTTTGAGCAAATCAGAAAAGCCGGTTATGCCCGGGTCAGGCTTGACGGCCAAATTTTAGAGTTAGACGAGGCCGCGGGCGTGAAGCTTGATAAAAATAAAAAGCATAAGCTAGACGTTATTGTTGACCGACTCCGAGTTGACATGGCTGATCGCATCCGCGTTGCCGATTCACTGGAGTCTGCTTTAGATTTAGGTTCTGACATCGCCATTGTCATCGACGATGACGCCAAGGAAGAAGTTTTATTCAGCCAAAAGTTTTCCTGCCCATCAGGCCATATGTCTTTAGGGGAGCTGAATCCGCGCAATTTTTCATTTAACTCTCCGCATGGCGCCTGCCCAACCTGTACCGGCTTGGGGACCCGCCTTGAGGTGGACCCGGATTTGCTGATTCCCAATCCGAAGTTATCGCTAAGTGAGGGGGCGATAAGGCCTTGGACTAAAAACGCGGCTAGAATAGGCTGGTATAACAAAGTTTTGTCCGCGCTCGCCCTTAAGTACGGTTTTTCCTTGAGTCAGCCGGTTAAGAATATCGATAAAAAGCATTTGCAGGTCATTTTGTACGGCAGCGGCGAAAATACCATCACCGTTGACGGACGATACCAGACCAATTTTGAAGGCGTGGTACCTAATTTGGAAAGACGCTATCGCGAAACCGACTCCAATTATATCCGCCAGGAAATAGAGGGCTATATGCGCGTCCAGCCTTGCCCGACTTGTAACGGCGCGCGCTTGAAAAAGGAAGTCTTGGGCGTAACGGTGGCCGGAAAAAATATTGTCGAGGTTGCCAGCATGACTATCGACAAAGCCTTGGAATTTTTCAATAGTATTGAGCAGGATTTTTCTCACAAAGAGAAACATATTTCCCAGCAGATTTTAAAAGAAATCAGAGCGCGTTTGCAGTTTTTGATTAACGTGGGCTTGTCTTATTTAAGCCTTGATCGCGAGGCTTCGACCCTCTCTGGCGGCGAAGCCCAGCGCATTCGTTTGGCCACGCAAATAGGTTCCGGCTTAACTGGGGTTTTGTATATTTTGGATGAGCCGTCAATCGGTCTTCATCAACGGGACAATAATCGCTTGCTTAAGACCTTAAAGGAGCTGCGTGATTTGGATAACACCGTTATTGTGGTCGAGCATGATGAAGACACTATGCGTAACGCTGACTATATCGTAGATGTCGGTCCGGGCGCGGGCAAGCACGGCGGCGAAATTGTTTCTTCCGGCACGCCTGCGGAAATTATCAAAGACAATCGTTCGCTTACCGGGGCTTACCTTTCCGGCCGTGAAGCCATTCCGGTGCCAGGCGTGAGAAGGGCCGGCAATGGCCGCACTTTAACCGTGGTCGGCGCCGAAGAGCATAATTTGAAAAAAATTGATGCGCGCATTCCTTTGGGAAAGTTCGTTGTCCTTTCCGGCGTTTCCGGTTCCGGCAAATCTACCCTTTTAACCGATATTTTAAGCAAGGCGCTTTCGCAGCATTTTTATAATGCCAAGGATATTCCGGGCAAACACGGCAAAATTTTGGGTCTTGAGAATATAGACAAGATTATCAATATCGACCAGTCGCCAATTGGGCGGACGCCCCGGTCCAACCCGGCCACTTATACCGGTTTGTTCACCTACATCCGCGAGCTTTTTGCGGCCACGCCCGAAGCCAAAATACGTGGCTATAAGGCTGGCAGGTTTTCTTTTAATGTGCGCGGCGGTCGCTGTGAGGTTTGCGCCGGCGAGGGTATGATAAAAATTGAAATGCACTTCTTGGCCGATGTTTACGTTAACTGCGAGGAATGTAAAGGCAAGCGCTACAATAAAGAGGCTTTGGATATCCACTATAAGGGTAAAACCATCGCTGATGTCCTGGAGATGACGGTCGATGAGGCTAAGATTTTTTTCAGAAATGTCCCGGCGGTTTATAAAAAACTTGATACCCTTTCCGAAGTTGGCCTGGGCTATATGCATTTGGGCCAGCCGGCCACCACCCTCTCCGGCGGCGAAGCCCAGCGCATTAAGCTTGCCACTGAACTTTCACGTTCGGCCACCGGACGCACGCTTTATATTTTGGATGAGCCTACCACTGGCCTGCATTTTGCAGACGTCAGGCGACTGCTTTCTGTGTTATCCCGTTTGGTTGATAAGGGCAATACCGTGGTTGTGATTGAGCACAACCTAGATGTTCTAAAATCTGCGGACTGGATTATAGATTTGGGACCCGAAGGCGGTATTGCCGGCGGAAAAATTGTGGCCGAAGGCACGCCCGAGGAAGTGGCCAAGGTGCCGAAGAGTTATACCGGTCAGTTCTTAAAGCGGGTGCTTACGGGTAAGCGCGTCGAAGCTGACAGGAAAAAGGTAAAAATAAAACCGATCATCGTTGTTTAAAAATCGCCCCGCTGGGCGATTTTTGTTATGCTAAAGGAAAATGTATGCGCAAAATAGTGGATTGGACGCAAGATTATCTACACTTAGTAAAAGGAGCGGCTTTGATGTACTGGCATTCAAAGCCGCCAAAGCATTATTTAGGTTATGTTTTGGAAGATCGGTGCCCGATAATTATTATTCCGGGCATATTGCTACGCTGGGGGTTTATGAAGCCTTTGGCAGATTTTATTTCCATGCAAGGACATCCCACATATGTACTTCCCAACTTAGGCCATAATCTTTCCGCAATTTCTGAATCAGCTAAGAAGGTGCAGGAATTGATTAAAGAGAATAGTCTGCGGGATGTGGTAATAGTGGGGCATAGTAAAGGTGGCTTGATCGGCAAATATTTACTTTCCAATTTAAACAGTACGAATGTTAGGGGGATGATTGCTATAGCCACTCCGTTTTCTGGATCTGCCCTTTCTAAATTAATTCCTCATAAATCTTATAAAGAACTCCACGAAGAAAGCGAACTAATTAAAGAATTAACAATTCATAGAGATATTAATAAAAAAATCATTTCTATAATTCCTGAATACGACAACCATGTCTGGTCTGAAAAGGGAAGTTTTTTGGAAAATGCTTTGGATAATATAGAGGTTGTAGTTAAGGGTCATCACAAAGTGGTTAATGATAACGAAGTTAAAAAGCTGGTTTTGGTCTCTATTAAGCGGTTTTTTGTTGATTAGTTAGGTTTGACTCAGTGGGGTTAATATAATATAATTGGCATACTTATTATTAGTATTCGCCCTCGAATATTGTCGGGGGTGATCAAAGGAAACTTTGATGCCAAAATACGAAGTCGGTTATATTTTGTCGTCTGCCGTGGCAGATGACGAAGTAACCAAAGCAACATCCGAAATCTCAAAGGCCATTGAGAGCTCGGGCGGCAAGATTTTAAACGAAGACCATTGGGGCCGTAAAAAATTGGCCTACCCCATAGGCCGTACCCGAAACGGTTTTTACGTTTTTATAACCGCTGACTTGGCCGCCAAAAATGTAGCCGAGGTTGAGCACAAACTGCGAACCTTTGATAGTGTTATCCGGTTTATGATTGTAAGCATGGAAGAAGCTGACCGCCGCCGGGCCAAGGATGAAAACATTCGGGCCACGAGCGGCAGAAGGCAGGAAGCTGCCGCTGCCGAAGGGGCAGTCCGCGCGGAAGTTAAAGACGAAGTTCTGGATCAGCGAATTGAAGACGCCATCAGCGGTGAGAAGGAAAATGTATAGAAACGGGAAAGACAACCTAAGGTTTTCTTTCCAGCGATCCAATCTTTCCTAAGAAGTTTTACTCGGCCGTTCGCTCTGGACTGGCGAAGCCAGATCCAGGCTCAAGCCTCGTAATCTTTAAGCCGCCTTCGGCGGAGTGATAATTAATCTTTCATTTACCCCAGCGAGCGTGTAGCTTTGCTACCGCGAGCGACGTCGAGGAAAGGGGGTAGGTGGGAGGGGGAAAACGGAAGTTTTCCCACCCCAGAATATATGGATCCTGTCTAACTTCCTCGATGGCCTGTCCCGTAGCGAACTGACGGTTCTATGCCGCCTCGGGGCTCCGATGGCGAGCGAAGCGAGAACTTATCGGCGCAAGCTTGCTTACTACTGGGATTCTCCATACCAATCTTGGAATTATGAAAGTTATATAGGAAATTAGAAAGGATATACTTAAAACCCTAATAACCTTGGGTCGAACCAAAACCCAAGATTATCGAGGTAACTATACAGGATGGATTTAAATAAAGCGCAAATAATCGGCCGGCTCACGGCTGATCCGGAGATTCGCACCACCCCCAACGGGGCAAATGTCGCTTCGTTCAGTGTTGCCACTAATTTTCGTTGGACCAATCAGACTGGCGAGAAACAGGAAACTGTCGAGTACCACAACGTGGTGGCCTGGAGAAAGCTCGCTGAAATTATCGGCCAGTACCTTAAGAAAGGGAAAAAAGTCTATATTGAAGGCCGGCTTCAGACCCGTTCTTGGGAAGGCCCGGACGGCACCAAAAAATACCGTACCGAAATAATTGCCGATAACATGATAATGCTTGATAGTCTGCGCGGGTCAGAGGGCGGAGAGACCGCCCCGGCCGCAACCGAGGAGATTCCAACAATCGAAGCCGACGCCGACATTAAGAACGAGGATATTCCCTTCTGACGAAGGGAAATTCCAAGCCTCAATCCCCAAACTCCAATTCCTGAATTGACGATTGATGTTTGAGGGTTTTTGAGAGTTGAAGTTTGACTATTGAAGTTTATTGACCTATGTATAACACTATCGAACAGAAATCCTGCGCTTTTTGCAGCCAGCACATTTCCTACGTGGATTATAAAGATATCCAGTTTATGCGTAAATTTATGTCCCCGCACGCGAAGATTTTGTCTGCCCAAAGAACCGGTACCTGCACCAAGCACCAGCGCATGGTAGCCCGTGCTCTTAAGCGCGCCCGGCATATGGCGTTATTACCTTTTGTTCCGGCATAACAAAAGAATCCCCAACCCTCAATCCTCAAACTCCAAATTTCGGAACTGAAGTTTAGAGGTTGCTTGAGGGTTGAAGTTTGAATATTGAAATTTATTGACCTTATGCCTCTTTCTTTTTCAGAGTTAAAATTAGGCAGTATCCTGAATATCGACGGCCAGCCCTACCAGATAACCTGGCAGAATTTTCAGCGCACCGCCCAGCGCAAGCCTGTCCTTCAAACTAAATTGCGCAATCTTATCAACGGCAAGGTTATTGAGTATTCATTTAAATTCGGCGAGAAAATGGAAGAGGCTGACGTTATCCGCCGCAGTGCCCAATTTTTATATTTCGACGGGGGCTTTGCTTATTTTATGGATAACGAGTCCTATGAAACAGTCAGCATTCCCCAGGATAAAATTTCCGATGCCAAGGATTTTCTTAAAGACGGGCTTGATTGCCATCTTATACTTTTTGAAGGCAAACCGGTAAAAGTGGAATTGCCCGTTAAAGTTGAATACAAGATTGTTTCCACAGCCCCGGGTGTCAAAGGCGACACGGCCACTGGCGGCAACAAGCCGGCCAAAATAGAAACAGGCGCCACTGTCCAGGTCCCGCTTTTTATTAAGGAAGGAGAAACCATTAGGGTCAATACTCAAACAGGCGAATACGCCGAGCGGGCCAGTTCCTAAGTCCTATTTATAAAAATGATTAAAACAGCCTGGAAGGGCTGTTTTACTATGAGTAATTAGTATTTTTGTGTCGGGGAATGTATTTTTGTTTGTTTTTATGGTTAGTCTTGGATAAAAAATCTAATGCCGATTAACTGTTTGTCAGGCATAGTATATTTGTGAAAAGTAGTTAAATATATGAAGGTATCGCGCTTTGATGTTGTTATAAGTATGGGGCTTGGGGTGCTAGCCGCGCTGGCGCCTGTATTTCCGCAGATCCCGTTTTGGATACGGTAGGTTTGTTGGGATAAACTAAAAACAGCCCGGCCGGGCTGTTTTTAGTTTTGGTTCATTATTTCCTGGGCTGCCTGCCAAAGCGAGGGATCGTTGTTAACTTCTTTCATCCACCACCACCATTCCACACCCCAGAAGAGGATCGGTTCGATTTCGGTTTTCTTGGCATAAATCACATTGTCCTTCAGTTTGTCGGCGTTCATCAGCGTCAGCTGGTGCGCGATAGGCAATTCATTAATTTGTTTTGGCCCCCAAGGTTCGCCCTGGAGCTCTACATTTATTATCTTTAGAGCCGGACGGGCGCTTAAGGCCTTGGCAACGTAGGACTTAACGATAAAAAAGGCCGGCGGAAGATGGTAGTCTACCATTCCGAATTTTTCGTGAAATACCTGGCGGTACATGGTTGTCCCTAAAATGTCGCCCATCTTGGCTTCGGGCAACCAAGTGGAAAGTTCGCCGCTGTCGGTGATAACAATTAATTTACTGCTGATGTTTCTGACTGCCTCTATTTCTTTAGCTAGAAATTTCTCACTTGGTTCAGGGCACAAACCGAATGGGAATAAAGGCTCGTTTTCCACCTGCCAGGCCACCACAGCCGGGTGGTCGCTGTAGAGATGCACGATTTCCTCGATATAATTTATTATTGCGGCCTGCTGGTCGGCTTCAGCCAAGCTTTGGGCCCAAACCGGAACATGGCACTCGGGCCAGCGCGGCTGTTTACGGCCGACTACCAGTATTACGTCTATCTTTTTTTCAGTGGCTTTCTGCAGTTGATATTCAATTACATCCAAGTTCCATTCATTTTTTAGCGGCTGAACCTCGGACCAATAAACCGGCAGGCGCAATATTTTTACGTTAAGTTCCTCAAGCATGTCATCATAGGCCTTTTGCCAATCAATACCCAGACTGTCTGTGGCAAAGGTATGCGAAAATGTAACGCCGTATTTGGTGGGGGCGTTTTTTGGCGAATCGGACGGCGAGTAAATCATGGCAATACCAAAAGACAAGATAATGACCGCGCTGACTTTTTGCAGAAGCTGACGGGGATTAAAATCCTCTTTTAGGGTTGTTACTTTTTTGCCCAAAATATAAATGAGCAGAAATAAAAAGGCATGCTGGAAGCCCTGCAAAGCATTAACTAAACTGACTGAAGCCAGAAAAATGGCGTAATTTTGGGCGATGCCGGAAAGCCCGCCCAGCACCCTGGCCAGAACAAAAAACGAAAAGGATTTATTTTTGGCGTGCTTAACTTTAAATTTTAATTTTGGCAATCGGCCATAATGCTTGAGCACTGTCAGTAAAATAACTGCCCCGACAATCTTACCCAAAGCGCTCCAAATTAAACCCCCGACAAATGGCTGTCCAAAGTAAACTTGCTTCATTAAGATAAAATGCACCGCGAATAGAAACGAGGCTAAAACCGCCAGCGCATAAATTTTATGAAGTTCTTTTTTACCGAGCGTGTTTTTCCCGCCTCCGGCAAAAGTGATCACCACTCCGCCGAGCACCAGAATGCCAAAACCCAAAAGTTGATTTCCGGTTAAGCTCTCGCCGATGAAGATATTTGCCAAGATCAGGGTAAAGAGAGGAACGCAGGCAGCGGATAGAGGCACTACCCTTGAGGCTTCGCCTTTTTTTAGGGCGGTAAAGTAGGCCAGAAGCGCGAAAATAAAGAAGGCTCCAGCGGAGATGTCTAAAGCAAGCTGTGACAGTGTTGGCACGAAAGGCGAAAAGGGTAAAATAAGAAAGGCAAAAACGCTAAGCAAGCCGATGGTTGCGGCATAGACGGCCGGTGATTTTATCGGGCCGGCAAGGAGGTATTTATCGATGACCGCAACTGCCGCCAAACCGAGGTAGGCGGAGAGGGCTATTATTAACCAAAACATATAGTCATAAACTCCAATCTTCAAACTTCAATCCCCTTTGGGAATGCAAGTTTGGCGTTTGTTTGATGTTTGAGGGTTGAAGCTTGAGGATTATGACTGTGGTTTTATGCGAATTATATTTTGCAAATAACGGCGCAATACTTCCGGGTAATATTTATTGTTTTCAAGCAATGGCTGTATTGTTTCAACCGGAATTGCATTTTTCTTAATTATACTCGCATATTTACGGGCGCTTTCCCGAATTTCGCGCGCTTGATTATCGTAGTTTATTTTTATTAAGCCAAACCTCGGACCAAATCCCTCGGCTAACTCCAGGTTATCCATAAGCGACCAATGCAGATAGCCTCGTACATCTACGCCTTCGGTGATGGCCGTGTGCACCATTAGCAAGTGATTTAGGATAAATGGCCAACGTCTGTCGTCTTTGGCATCGGCCAAGCCATTTTCCGTAATTAAAATCGGTTTTTTGTATTTAGGCAGATGCCTTAAAACCTGAAGCAATCCTAAGGGAGCTATTTCCCAGCCCATGTCGGTCTTGGCTGAAGATTGCGGAATGAAAAAATTTATTTTGCCGTTAAAATGCACTCTCTTAACCATGTAGTAATTGAGGCCGATGTAGTCGTAATGTTTTTTTATCAGCCTTAAAAAATAATCATTGCTGAAGTAACCGATAATAGAAGCGAGTATTTTCTCGATTGGGTTATTTTGACGGGCCGGAACGTAAGCCGCCATATTGTGGGCAATGCTCACAAAATTTTCCTTATGCCCATCGCTTAATTTTTTCAAAACACGATAAGCTGCACGGTGGGCTTTGGCCATGTTCCAAAGCACTTTTATTCCCTTAGGGACATTTTTTTGAAAAGGAGGCCAGACACCCATAAAATAGCCCTGCAATACGTAGACAGTTGGTTCGTTTATGGTAACCCACCATTTAATGTAATCGCCGAAATGTTCGTTACAGTATGCTACGTATCTCGCAAATATTTCTGGGGAATTTTTGTTTTCCCAGCCGCATATTTCCGCAAACCAAATTGGGTTGGTGAAATGGTGGAGAGTAACTATCGGTTCAATTCCGTGTTCGCGTAAATATAAAAGTACCCGCCGATAATGCCGTGTGGCCTGTTCGTCGAATTGGCCAGGTTTGGGTTCAATGCGGCTCCACTCTATGGATAAACGGTGCGCATTATGCCCCAGTTCCCGAGCCAAATCAAAATCCTGGGCAAAGCGGTTATAGTGGTCGGCCGCGTCTCGGGCCGGGTGGGAGAGCAGTCCCTGGTTTTCCGCTTGCCACCAATCATTGTTGCTGTTATCGCCCTCGACCTGATGGGCCGAGGTGGCGGCGCCCCATAAAAATTTGTTTGGGAATTTCAATTCCTGCATCCTGTATATTTACCCCCAGAGCCAAACGCTACTTTGTGCGTTGGTATTCATTTAATCTTATCTTTAAGAATCTCTTTCCTTGGGTAGTTTTGAAGTAGCTTTCTCTGCGTTTGGCATCTACCATTTTAGTGCAAGCTTCGTAGTATATAAGTTTGAACGGCTTATGGAATTTATTAGTAAAGCGATGATTAGTTTCATGTTCTTCCAGTCTTCTCTTGAGGTTACTGGTATAACCTATGTATAGGCTTTTGTTTACCGTATTTTGCAAGACATAAGTGTAGAAGAACATGCTGGGGGAAGTTATACAGGATACATTGGTATTTGTATCAATGAAACAATTTACGTTCTTAGTTTTAAGTATAACATTTATTAGTTATGAGTCGCACTATCAGGAAATCGAGAACTTTTCGTACTATTACCGGCACTTTGGGCGGGATTGCCGAGCATTTTAAGCTTGATTATGCTTGGCTTCGCTTGAGTTTTGCTTTGCTGGTGATTATAACCAAGGGTTGGGCAATATTATTTTACCTAATTTTGTTTTTACTTTTGCCCGCGCCGAAAGTTTTAAAAGCACAGACCATACTGGGGCCGCTTGATTTTCAGGAGTCGGCCTCGGTTCGTTTTTTTCGCTTGGTTAAGACTGATTTAGGCCATGTCTTTGCAAGGCATACTTCGCTTTTCGGTTTTGTCTTTTTGTCCTTGGGGGTTCTTTGGTTTGCCATGCCGTTGAATGCAGCCTCGGTGATGTTATTGATTGGCGGCACGGTCTTATTGTTCGACCCGTTTGGTTTAAGGCGGCGATTGTCTGCGAATATTTTTTACGATCATTTCCAAAGAATGGATAATTCCCTTGGTGATTTGCCCGGCGTTTCCATTGAAGATGATCTGATGAATTTTCATATGTCCCGCAACAAGGCCCGCTTGCCGCAGGCCTGAACTTGGTCATTTTTCTCATTTTTGCAGGGCCTTGGCGGGCAGGCTATAATGGATATAGCCTGTTTGTCATTGAAATAAATCCAGTCTTTTAATGAAACTAAAAACTCCAATTCTACTTATTGTTTTGGCGCTTATCGCTGCCGGGGTTTATCAGGCCGCCGGCGATGGTTTTGATTTCAACTCTTGGTTCGGCGGGAGCGAGGAGGCGGCGGAAACGAGCCGGCCCAATGAGGCTGGTAATGTTGAGGTGGAAGATGTGCCCAAAGAATCAGAGGCTGAAGAAGTTCTCGCTAATCCGGGCTGGGAAACTTATGAAAATAGCCGGTATAATTTCAATCTTGAACATCCGCCCGGTTTAACTGTAGGTATAACCGCGCCGAACTCCGTGCTCGGCACTTATGATGAACCGGTGGCGGGTATTTTTGTCGGAAATTATGTTTTTATTTCGCAAGCAAACTACAGCGGTAGTTTCAAGGAATACTTTGGCTATTTTTATGACGAGGCTTTCACTACCCAAAAACAAATGGATGAATATTTTGAAAACGCCGAAGGTCCGGCCGCGGCTTGCCTGAAGGACGATTACCAAAACCCGACGGTAACGATTAAGGCCGTAACTTGCGCCGGTGAGGGCGGTGGCGCCTTTTACGCTTTACTTGAAGGCAATCAT
>MFES01000005.1:20486-26496 GCA_001779955.1 Candidatus Doudnabacteria bacterium RIFCSPHIGHO2_02_FULL_46_11
GATGCATGATTGACAGGTCAGACCTGAAAATAATCACAGGTCTGACCTGGGCACATCAGACAAGACAAACGGCTCAACCAAGTTGAGCCGTTTGTCGTTTTCAGGCTAAAATACCTTTATGGGAAAATCAAAAGATAAAGCCAGACCTTCGCGTTTGAGCCAAGTTCAAGGCGACGCCGAGCATTTGGCCGAAGGCGTAGTTGAGCTACGGCAAGGCCAAAGCGCAGGCGGCAACGAAGAAATTGACCAAAAGTCGATTGATGGGAGCGGGCTCCGCCCGTCTCGACAATCGACGGCGCGAAGGTCTGGAAAGAAGATTTTTATGCTGGTGGATGGGCATGCCTTAATGCATAAGGGGTATCATGCCATACCTTTTTTATCGACCTCCAAAGGCGAGCCCACTAACGCTATTTTTGGCTTCACCAGTATTTTGCTTAATGCCATAAAAGAAGTTAAGCCGGATTGCATTGCCGTGACTTTTGATTTGCCCAAACCTACTTTTAGGCATGTTCAGTATGAAAAATACAAGGCCCACCGCAAGCCCGCGCCCGATGATTTAACCTTGCAAATTCCGAAAGTTAAGGAGGTTGTCCGCGCGCTTAATATTCCGATATATGAACAAGCCGGCTATGAGGCTGACGATTTGATCGGTACACTGGCTAAAAAAATTGAAAAGGAAAACGGCGGCATGGAGGTAATTATTGTTACCGGCGATTTGGACACTTTGCAGTTAGTAACCGACCGTGTCAAAGTTTATACCATGAAAAAGGGACTGACCGATTCTTTTGTTTACGGTCCCAAAGAGGTAGAGGAGCGTTATGGTTTGCGGCCTGATCAAATGGTGGATTACCGCGCGCTCAAAGGCGATCCTTCGGATAATATTCCGGGAGTAATCGGTATCGGTGAAAAAACTGCCGCCAGCCTTATTGCCAAGTACGGCAGTTTGGACGAGCTTTATAAAGCCGTTGAAAAGGATGAAACCGACGGAATCAAACCCAAAGTGCTTGAGCTTTTGAAGAGCCAGAAAGACCAGGCTTATATGTCGCAAAATTTGTCGCGCATTATCACCGATATAGACCTAAACGTGGATTTAGTGGAATGCCGGCTTAAAAACTACGATACGCAAAAAGTAGTAGCACTTTTCAAACAATTCGAATTTAGGAGCCTTATTAGTAAGCTCCCCAAATCAGATAATCATGATGAAGTGATCTCAACCGCGGTTTTTCAGGGGGAAAAAATCGACAGCGAAACAAATTATACTCTTATTACCAGCAAAAAAGATTTGGAAATACTCATCAAGAAAATTCATGAGCAGAGTATCGTGGCCGTGGATACTGAAACCTCAAGCGAGCATGCACTTGTCGCAAAATTGGTAGGCGTTTCTTTTTCCTGGAAAGCGGGCGAGGCTTATTACGTGCATGTTTGGGATGAGCCGGAAATGATTAGAATGCTAAAAGTTGTGCTGGAAGATACGCGCATTATGAAATACGGCCATAATTTAAAATACGACTATGAAGTTTTGCAAAATGAAGGCATTACTTTGCGCCCTTTGGTTTTTGACAGCATGATTGGCAGTTATCTGTTAAACCCCGGCAGCCGCCAGCATGACTTGGACACTTTAACCTTTAACCAGTTTGGCCATACTAAAATCGACATCGAAACACTCATTGGCAAGGGTAAGAAACAAATTACCATGGCCGAGGTTCCGGCGGAGAGAATTGCTCCTTATGCCTGCGAGGATGCTGATTATACTTTTCGTTTATCAGAGGCGCTCCTACCGCGTTTGGTAAATGACAAAGTCGACCACTTGTTTAAAGAAATAGAAATCCCGCTTATTCCGGTACTGGCTCAAATGGAGCGCTGGGGCATAAGCTTAGATACCGAGTTTTTAAGCAAACTTTCCAAACAGGTAAGCGGTGAAATAGAAAAATTGGAAAAGAAAATTTATAAGCTGGCGGGCGAGGAATTCAATATTAATTCACCCTCCCAACTGGCGGTCATTCTTTTTGAAAAACTCAATATCCCCAAAGACGACATTAAGCGCGGCAAAACCGGCATCTCCACCGCTGCCTCGGAGCTTGCTAAACTCCTGGGCCTGCATCCGATTATCGAAGAAATTATGCAGTATCGCGAGCTTCAAAAATTATCTTCCACTTATATAGAAGCTTTGCCGGAGCTGGTTGCGCCTGCCGACAACCGTTTGCACACCAGCTATAACCAAACCATTGCCGCAACCGGTAGGCTTTCTTCAACAGATCCCAATTTGCAAAATATCCCGATTCGCACCGATTTGGGCAATGAGGTTCGCAAAGCTTTTGTTGCTGAAAAGGGATATAATCTGCTGTCTTTAGATTATTCGCAAATTGAACTGCGTATTGCCGCCTCTTTAGCAAAAGATGAGGCAATGCTTGAAATATTTAGGAAAGGCGGCGATATTCATGCCGCCACAGCCGCCAGAATCTTTAATCTGCCCGAAGATCAAGTAACTCCGAGCCAGAGGCGTGACGCCAAAACCATAAATTTTTCTGTCCTTTATGGCGTTTCGGCTTTTGGTTTATCTTCACGTTCGGAAATGAGCCGGGCCGAGGCCAAGCAGTTTATTGACAGATATTTTGAGACCTTCCCCGGAATTGCTAAGTATATAGAAGAAACCATAGAGGAAACCCGGAAACGCCGGTTTGTGGCAAACCCCTTGGGCCGAAAGCGCTATTTTCCGGAAATTATTTCCTCAAACTTTCAGGTGCGCTCTGGTGCCGAGCGGGCGGCGGTGAATATGCCAATTCAGAGTTTAGCGGCCGATATAATGAAAACGGCCATGATTGAAGTACATAAAAGTTTATTGGATGATGAAAATATTAGAATGCTTCTGCAGGTGCATGACGAACTGGTATTCGAGGTAAAGGAGGGAGAGGAAGAAAAGTATGCCAATAAGCTTCGGGAGATAATGGAGGGGGTGTATAGTTTAAAGGCGATTTTAAAAGCCGACGCCAAAGTCGGCAAAAACTGGAAAGAAATGATAGCAATCTAATTTTTTCCCCCATTTTTCCCTTTAACCCCTTTTTCTGATTTATGACTATCAAACCAAGTAAAAATCCGTACGGCTACAAAGAACTTTTGGTTTACAAGAAGGCTGAAGTTTTACAATCAGAAACGGTTAAGCTAACGGGGCAATTTCCAACGCGCAAAACAACGCTGGCTTTGGCTGATCAAATGAACAGGTCTGCGCGGTCGACTAAGCAAAATATCGTGGAAGGATGGAAAAGAAATTCGACTAAAGAATATTATGAATTTCTGGGTTTTGCTGTCGCTTCGAATGCCGAGCTCGAGGAAGACTGCTTGGATATCTGGAAAGGGTTCTACCCGGAATTGATGGAAATAAAGGGAATAATGGGTGAAAGGGGAGAAAAGGTAGAAGACATTGATAAAATTCCTTTCTATCCTTTAGACTTTTCTTTGCCGCTTGCGGTTCAATGCAGGTTGCGGTGTAAAGAGCTAAATTTTTTGCTGGAAAAACTTCAAAAGTCTTTAGTTAGCAAGATGTCGGCAGAAAGAACTTTACCTCTTCATGAAAGGCAAAAAATAAGTGAAAATAAAGAGCGGGAATTTGATAAATGGCTGGATGAGGAAATTATAAATCAGGGTTTTGTAAAATTATCGGACGGTCGCATAGTCCGCAAGGAGCAATAAAATGCTAAACGTCAATGATTTATTAAAATTAACTGACCTCATTAACCGTTTTCAACTGGTTCGGCGGCAGGTACTTGTGCGCGGTGAGGAGCGTCCGGAAAATAGCGTGGAGCATTCTTACCAGTTGGCTTTGACTGCTTGGTATCTTATTACCACAGAAAAATTGGATTTGGATTTACCTAAATGTTTAAAATACGCGCTCGCCCATGATTTAGTCGAAGTTTATGCCGGCGATACTTGGACGCATCACAATGATCCGGCATTTGTCGCCTCAAAACCGCAGCGGGAACAGGCCGCCGCCCGGCGCCTGCGGCAAGAATTTCCGGAATTTTTGGAACTTCATGAGGTGATTGAAGGCTACGAGGCTCGAGCCGACAAAGAAAGTTTGTTTATCTATGCCTTAGACAAACTCTTGCCGCCTTTAAATGTTTATCTCGACGGTGGCCGCTCTTGGCATGTTCACAACATTACTCTTGAAATGGTTAAAGAATCGAAAGTTGCCAAAGTTTCAGTCTGGCCTGAAGTAAAAAGGCTTTATGATGAGCTTATGATTTTGTTTACCGACAAGCAGGGCGAACTTTTTCCAAAAAATAAATAACCCAAAATTGTCCGGCCGGACAATTTTGGGCGGTACATTTAAAAACTTCTGGGTCTGCGTGTTTTATTTTTCGCCGATAAGGCTGATTTCGGTTTCCATTTGGTATCCGAGTTTTTCTTTAACTTCTTTTTTTACCAGGTCAATGAGGTTTAGCACGTCCGCGGCTTTGGCGTTTCCAGTGTTCATTATGTAGTTGGCGTGTTTTTCCGAAATTTTTGCGCCGCCTATTTGACTGCCTTTGAGTCCAGCCTGCTCGATAAGCCTACCCGCGCCCGCGCCTTCTATTTTTTTAAACACTGACCCGCAGGAAGGGTATTCCCAAAGCTGGGGTTGCTTTTGGGTGCGCCACAAAAGATTGGCATCAATTTGTTTTTGTATTTTTTCTTTTGGTTTTTCTGAAAGCTGAAAGGTAGCGTCTAAAACAATAATTTCTTGGTGGTGCAAAATACTGTCGTCATATCCAAATTCAAAAAAATCTTTCTCCACTTTTTTAATATTATTTTCCTCATCTAAAATAGTCGCCTCGACTAAAATTGACTCGATGAAGAACGTATCCGTTCTTTCCGGATTTAAAAAATGCAAATTCTGCCAAAGCGCGCCGCCAATGGAACTTGGGATGCCACTGAAATGTTCAAAGCCGGAAAGATTTTTTTCTTTGCAAGCCTCAATAATATCCGCTACTACTGCGCCACTTTCAGCGCGCAACAGGACAGACCTCTGGGGGGACTTGAGGTCTGACCTGGGGTTGAGAAATTCAAATTTTGTGGCACGGTTTAAAATCACTAAACCGCGGAAGCCTTTATCAGAAATTAAAATATTTGCCCCGGTGCCCAAAAGAAAGTAGGGAAGCTTTTGCTCGCGCGCGTACTTAACTGCTTCGACCAATTCATTGATGGTATTTACTTCCAAAAACAAATCCGCCGGCCCGCCGATTTGATAGGTGGTGTAGGGAGCTAACACGACATTTCGTAGCAGGTTCGGTAAATTCATCATATTAAACTTCCTGCCTGCGCCGAGGCTTCGGCAGGCAGGCAAACTTCAACACCCAAACTTCAAAAAAACTTCAAGCCTCAAATTCCCCGCCAGACTCCGCCTGGACGACCTGCCCGACAAGACTTCGTCTTTTCGAAGTCAGGCGGGAGTCCAAGCGGGCTGGCAATTCCGGAATTGAAGATTGGAGTTTGAGGTTGTTTGGCGATTGATGATTGAGGTTTGAGGGTTACAAATTAGCTTTACGCTAATTTGTTGATGGCTTTGGCTAGTCTAGATTTTCTGCGAGAAACAGTGTTTTTCTTTAAAACGTGCTTCTTGGTGGCCTTATCCAAAGCGCTCATTACTTCTTTCATCTTGGCGGCCGCTTCTGATTTTTTGCCTTCGGCAATAAGCTTTTTAATCTGCTTGATCTGGCCTTTTACTTTGTTTCTGATTTTTTCGTTGATGGCTTGTTTTCTTTTTGAGGAACGCATGGCCTTGGCGGCAGATTTAATATTCGGCATATATTTCCTGGGGTAGGGCAACCTACGGTTTCCCTCCTCCCACCTACCTCCCTTCCCTTGAATAGGTTTTGCTCGCACTGGCGAAGCCAGATACTCGCAATCTTTAGGAGAAGTGGGAGCTCATTACTTAATTAACTACCGCAGTATAAAAGAAAGAATTGGCTTTGGCAAATCTTACACGGCTCCGTTTTCTATCCAATAGCTTGGAAACACTTTTGAGTTAATTCTA
>MFES01000006.1:0-6159 GCA_001779955.1 Candidatus Doudnabacteria bacterium RIFCSPHIGHO2_02_FULL_46_11
ATTTTCAAACAATGTATTAATTTTCAATAATTTAAACATTGGGAACTTGTTTATAAATTAGAAATTGCCAGCCCGCTTAGACTTCGTCCAGGCGAAGTCTGGCAGGGAAATTAGTGAATTAGATTAACAGTATTTGCCTTAAAAAATCCTGTATTTGTCCTTGAAATACAAGGGTAACAATTGAGCCAAAGGCCAGCAGAGTGCCAAACGGCATTTGCGTTTTAAGGGTGCCGCGTTTAGCAAGTATCAGGCCCAGGCCGATAAATGTGCCAAGGTATGAAGCCAATATCAGGCTAACAGCCACAAGCGAACCATTCAGAACGCCCAAGAAGACAGCTAATTTCACATCGCCAAAACCAATCCATTTACCCTTTGAGGCCAAAAAAATCGCGCCAAAAATAAGCATCAGGCCCAGCCCAGAAATTACGGAAAGCAATAACCGATCGTCTAAATAAGCCAGGAACAAAGACAAAATAACCCCGGCCAAAATACTAATATCAAGGATCAAGTATTCTTTGAAATCATAAAGAGCGATAAAAACGAGCAGAGCGATGACTAACAAACCGGCCGCCAACAAAAGAGTATCTTTGAAGAGCGCAGAATTAAAGTAAGCAAAACCTAAAAAAGATAAGCCAGTTGCGAGCTCGACAATGGGGTAAAGAACGGAAATCGGCTTGCCGCAATAATAGCAGCGGGCGCGAAGCATTAAAAAACTTAATACCGGAACCAACTGCCACCAAGCTAACTGCTTTTTGCACTTAGGGCAAAACGACCGGTCGATGAATATCGGCCGGTCGTTAGCAAATCGATATGCGGCCGCATTGATAAAGCTACCAATGACTAGCCCAAATATAAAGATTAAGAAGAACACTTAAAGATATGGTTAACCTTCGTTGTTACTGCAATCATCATCTCCGCCAGCGGCCGCGCTGTCGTCTATAATCTGGGTGCTGGTCGCGCACTTGGCTCCGGCATCGCCCAGGGATCCGTCGGCTTCGGTAACGAATTCAAAGGAATAAGTTTCATCGTCACCGGCATTAACGTAGACATAGGCGTTATTGCCCGGGTCAGCCGGCTGATTGGGAAGATAGGTTGGTACTAAATCTGTCCAGACGGCAGCCGTAGTCGGCGCGTTGCCGTCATTGCCGTCGCGGAAAAGCTCGACCGCGGTCTGAACGCCCTTAGCATCAGAAGTACGGCGGGAATCTCGGGCCTTTTGCCTGGCCGAGTTAACGGACACTATTACCACGCTGGCCAGAAGTCCGATGATGGCAATAACCACCAAGAGTTCTACCAGGGTGAAACCTTTTTTGTTTCTGTTAAATCTCATAAGTTAATTATTATTTTTTAATTATTATCTTTCTGTGCAAGCCGCGCCAGACCTGGCTTCTAGCCCTGCCGATGATGCACAATAGTATCCTGCTGGACCCAAATTAGTTGCAGTTTCGGTGGCAAACTGGATTGCGTAAGTGGCAAAAGTATTGCTCCCGCTGCTTACGTTTATATATTGATACCTATGGTCTGTGGCCCCGAGCGTACTATTTACGGGATCAAGCGGCGCGCTTGCCATATAGTTCGGCACAATAGTGTTAGGAACAGTCGCGGAAACTACCGTTAAAGCAGCTTGTGGTGGGACTGTACCGACCGTAGTCGCCGCAGTGCATGTTACAGGCGCGTCATCGCGGCAAAGCTCAAGGGCTGTCTGCAAAGCCCTGATATCGCTGATGCGTTTGGCATCGCGGGCTTTGGCGCGGGCAGGCCCGACCGTAACCACCACCACGGCTGCAAGTAAACCGATGATAGCGATGACCACCAGCAGTTCCACCAGGGTAAAACCGATTTTTTGTTTTATTGACATCTATTGGTTTTAAAACCGATTTATTATTGAGGAAGCTTCACTCAACAATATTTTTGGTTTTTGTATCAATCAAGCCTTGTTTGGCTTCGACCTTTTCTGTTTGTAAATATATTTTAACAAATACTTAAAGAAAAGTAAACATCGATATCCACTGGCCCAGGGTCTGAATCAAGTTTCATTCTTAACAAGTTCTCCTTGCGAGCACTGGGCTTTGCCCAGGCGAGCAATCGTTGCCGAAGGGGGAACGAAGCGCAGCGGAGTTGGGAAGGGAAAACGTAGGCCGCTAGGCCGTAAGGTTGTCCCTCCCAATTGCTTACTGCTGCGCCGTTACAACATTGTATATTGGTAACAATATGCCGGCCACGATAATCGCCACCATGCCGCCCAAAGCCAACATGATTACCGGCTCAAGGAGTGAAGTTAGGTTCGAAACAACCTGATCCGATTCTTTTTCGTAAAAAGCCGCCATTTTAAAAAGAATATCGTCAACTTTGTTGGTTTGCTCGCCCACCGCTATCATCTGCACCACAATGGCCGGAATTATGGAGTGCTGCCCGAGTGATTCCGCCAAAGGCTGTCCGTTTTCCACCCGTACCGCAGCCTGAAGCAGCGCCCGTCGGTAGGCGGCATTGCCCACGGCCTCGGCCGTCACGCGCAAACCGTGCACAAGAGGCACGCCGCCTTGCACCAGCACGGCAAAATTTCGGGAGAAACGCTCCATGTAAACCTGTTCGGCAACCTTGCCGATTACCGGAATTTTAAGCTTGAAATTATCCCAAACCAACCTGCCCGCCGGACGGCTAATATAAAACCTCAAGAACAGAAAACTGCCAACGATTAAGGCAATCATCAGCCACCAATAGCCTGTAAACAAATCCGTTATGGAAATGAGAATTTTTGTGGTAAACGGGAGGTCGGTCGCGGTTTCCCGCAAAATTAAAAGCATTTTCGGCATGACAAAGGTAAACATCAAGGCCATCACGCCAATCATGGCGGTAATGATGAAAGCCGGATAAGTTAAGGCGCCCTTGATTTTACGCCTAAGGTCATAATCCTTTTCCAGCTGATCGGCCAAATAAGTAAGCGAGCGGTCAAGCGTTCCCGAGGCCTCGCCGGTCTTAACCAAACTGACATACAAATTATTAAACACGTCCGGATGCCTGGCCAGCGCGGCTGACAGCGAACTGCCGCCTTCCACCGTTTGCGATAAATCAACCGCCGCGTCTTTGACCCTGCCCGGTTTGACCTGTTTTGCCAATATATTCAAGGACTGAACAATCGGCACATTGGCGTTTAAAAGCACGGAGAGTTCGCGAGTGAAAAAAACCAGCTGCTTTACCGAAACGCGGTTGAAAAAAGTCAGGTTGAAGCCTTTTTGTTTGGCGCGGGCGGGGGTGGTTTTGTTCGGTTTTTCATTAAAAAAAGCCGGCCTTCTATTTTCCATGGATGAAGGTTCAAGGTTAATCGGTTGGATGGAATCTATTCTTCGCATTTAAAAATGTTAGCGGGTTAACCCACCTAAATTTTCGACAAACACGCTCAGCAAAACTGAGTAAGCCTGTTGATTATTAACTAAGTTATTGTGATAAAACATAATGGACGAAAATTTTAGCGGGTTAACTACTCTTGATTGAGCGGGATACCGCCCGATACTCCCTTAAGCCTGGCCTCAAAAACGCTAGGGTATTGAATATAACCCTTGGCGTCTTCTATGCGCACCTGGCGCTTTGCCACAAGCATGGCCAATGATTGATCAAGGGAAATCATGCCCTCTTGGCCGCCGGTATGAATGGTATTAATCATTTCATATGTCCGGTTCTCGCGAATAATGTTCCGCACGGCGTCATTTGCAATCATTACCTCTGTTGCTAAAACGCGGCCGCCGCCGATTTGCGGCAATAATCGCAAGGAAACTATCGAAACCAGCGTTGCCGACAACTGCGCCCTTATCTGCTGTTGCTGGTCAGGCGGAAAAGTATCAATAATGCGGTCAATGGTTTGGGCGGCATCATTGGTATGCAATGTCGCGAAAACCAAATGTCCGGTTTCAGCCACGGTCATGGTGGCCGAAATCGACTCAAAATCCCTCATTTCACCGACCATTACCACGTTGGCATCCTCGCGCAAGGTTGCCCTGATGGCATTGGCAAAAGAAAAAGTGTCTAGGCCGACTTCCCTCTGTTGAATGAAACTTTGCTGGGGGGTAAATAAATATTCGATGGGGTCTTCAACGGTGATAATATGCTCGGCTCGGTTGTGGTTGATGTAATCAATCATGGCCGCTAAAGTTGTCGATTTGCCGTGACCGGTTGGACCAACGACCAATACCAAGCCTTGCTTGCGGTCAGCAAAATTAGTCAGAATAGGAGGCAGATTTAGTTCTTCAATGGTACGAATTGTCTTAGGCACAAAACGCAGAGCCAAGGCCAGCACGCCTTTCTGATAATAAGCATTTATGCGGAAACGATTGCTGTCCTTAAACGAGTAGGAAAAATCAAATTCTTTTTTTTCCTGAAGAACTTTATAACGAGCGGCGTCCAGAAAAATTTGAGCGATATTTTCTATCTGGTCGACTGAAAGAATTTCGTGTTCGTCTCGCGGAGTCAGCCGCCCGTCAACTCTAAAAATGGGAGGGTGCCCGGGTATTAAATGCAAATCCGAAGCATTGTGCTCGACTACATCGGATAAAAGCGTGTCTATTTCAAGTTCTAAATTTCGGTATGGCATATATGTCGCTTAGGCTCCAAACGTCAAACTCCAATTTTCAAACTTCAAGCAAAAGACAAAACCCAAACCCACTGATTTTGAGCATTGAGGGTTGTGGTTTATTTGAATGTTGAGGGTTGAAGTTTGAGGGTTCATTTGAGGTGTTCTTTTGCCTTTGCCACCACTTGGGCTGGGGTATAATTGGCCTTAATGATATAATCGGCCGCGCCTAAAGCCATGCCTTTTTCAATGTCGGTACGCTGGCCCAGGTTGGTCAGAAGTATAACCGGTATCTTTGCCGTTTCGGCATCTTTTTTAAGCAGAGTCAGAACCTCAAAGCCATCCATTTTAGGCATGACAATGTCTAGGAGTATAAGATCGGGTCTGTTATTTTTTATGAGTTCAAGGCCTTCGGTGCCGTCACTCGCGCGCAAAACCTCAAAACCCTCAAGTTCAAATTTGGTAACGTACATTGTTGCCAAAAAAGGTTCGTCTTCGATTATTGCAATCCTATATTTTTTGTCCATATTTATTAATTTAACAATTTCTAATTTCCAATTTCTAAACAATTTCTGAATGTTTATTAAATTTTGAAATTAAATCATTGTTTGAAAATTTTAAATTGAAAATTGAGAAATTAATTATTATTGGCCGGTTTCGCGCAATACTTCTTCAATGGTTGTCGTGCCCATTAAAACTTTAATAAAGCCGTCTTGCCGGAGCGTGATCATGCCCCCAGCCAGGGCTGCCTGCAAAATTTTATTGGGTGAAGCTTTTTGCAAAGTTAGTTCAGCCACTTCCTTGGTCATTTCGATGGCCTCATATATTCCACGCCTACCTTTATAGCCCTGATTGTTGCACTTTTTGCAGCCGACCGCTTTATAAACTTTGGGATCCTGAAGGTTGAGACCTTTTAATTCTTCTTCGGGTACGCCCTTGAGTTCTCTGGCTAACATATCCTTTATTTCCTGGGTGACCGGAGTGATTTTTTTGCAGTCATCGCAAAGCACTCTAACCAATCTCTGGGCGGCAATGGCATTAAGGCTGGCCACAATCAGGAAAGGCTCAATGCCCATGTCTATCAAACGCGGTATGGCGCCGACCGCGTCATTGGTGTGCAGGGTCGAAAACACCAAGTGGCCGGTGAGGGCCGAATGCACGGCAAGCTCGGCTGTTTCGCGATCTCTGATCTCACCGACTAAAATGATATTGGGGTCTTGCCGCAGGATGCTGCGCAAGCCTGAAGCAAAAGTAAAACCAATTTCCGGATTTACCTGACCTTGGTTCGCGCCGGGCAACAAATATTCAACCGGATCTTCAAGAGTCACAATGTTTACCCCCGGTTTATTAAGTTGTGAAAGGGCGACAAAAAGGGTGGTGGATTTTCCGGAACCGGTCGGCCCGGTAACAAGCAGCATGCCATGGGCCTTGGCCGCGGCGTTGATTACGACTTGCTCGCGCTGGCCTATTAAACCAAGCTCTTTGAAAGATGGGATGCTGTCGGCGCGGGTTAAAGAACGCATGACCACTTTCTCCCCGTAAGCCGTCGGGAAAGTCGAAATGCGAAAATCGACATCTTCATCATTCCATCGGAA
>MFES01000006.1:6173-15616 GCA_001779955.1 Candidatus Doudnabacteria bacterium RIFCSPHIGHO2_02_FULL_46_11
CCGTCTACCCTGAATCGGACGCGAGATTCTTGCTCGACCGGCTCTATGTGGATGTCTGAAGCGCGTTGGGTCAAGGCCTGGGAAATAAGACTGTCAATGATTTTGGCGACCGGCGCTCTGGGGCCAATACCCTTCTCAAGTTCCAACCCCTCCTTGGTTTGTTTAATGGTCGTTTGGCTTTGCGTAAATTCCTTGAGCGCTTGTTGGACGTCCACGCCTACGCCTATTTTTTGCATTAGCAAGGTAAGCTCGGCTTCAGTCAGCAGAAAAAGCTGTATATCCCAGCCGTTCTTTTTCGCCAAAAATTCCACAGCCTCAAGCATGCGCAAGTCCGTCGGGTCTGAAAGGGCAATTTTTACCTGGTTGCCCAACTTGCTAAAGGGTACGATTCTGTAGGTTTTAATTATCGGCGAAGGAATTAACTCCAAGGCCTTTTCATCAACAGTAACGTCGTCTAAATTTAGAAACGGTATGTGGAAATACTCGGCTTTGAGTTTGGTCAAACTTTTTTCGCTCAAAAGTCCCGAAGAAATCAAGTTTTTTTCAAGCGGTTTTCCCTGCAATTTCAAAGCCTCCTCAAGCGCGCTTTTTTGCGACTCATCCTTGAGTTTTATATGCTCCTTCAGAAATAAATTTAGAGTACTTCCGGCCATGGATTAGTTAGTAGTAAGTAGTTAGTTTATATTATTGGGCGAACGGATTAGGAATAGATTTTATATCAGTTGGTAAAGAGATAGAAACGGTCTGTAGGGTCCTGAAAAGCTCATTTTTCAGAATATCGGTAGCCAAAGAAAAACCATACGGGAAAAGAGGCACTTGTGGTATGGACTGCAGATGATAAGTAAAGGCATTAAGCCCAACCTGGAGAGTGTCACTCTCGGCGGAACTGGAAATCGTTAATGAGACAACGTCTACTAATCTGGCATTATGCTCCAGGCTGTTTAAAAACCTGATGAGCTGCTCATAGGTGCCGCGCATATTCATGTTCAAATCCGATTTGCCTATTTCCTTATTTGAAGACGTCGAGGCGATGGTTGAGGCCCCGCTTGAAACCGAACCATCTGCATCCTTATCGGTTAACGGGCGAACTATGATGCTGGTAACGGTCAGTCCCGCGGATTGGGCTAATTTATGCATACTGCTCAAAAAATCCTCCACTTCAGGCGTGGCCGGCAAGGCATAATTAATCTTGTTCAAATCGGCGGAGGCGATGCTTTTGGCAGAATTAGACAAGTCTTCTATTTTTTTAATTTCTCCCTCAACGTTATTCAAGTCGCTCTCTATGTCTAATTTGGCAGACGAGGCGGCGGCGAAATTATTATATTGCGGCTGAACCCACAGCATCCAGGACAAAAATATCAGAATTAAAAGCGCCACGAGTTTAAGCGGTTCTAAAAATTGGCCAACGCTCAAATCTTTCGGTAATTTCATGTTAAGGGGTGGCCGTTCTTAATAAAACAGTGTCAAAATAAATATTCATACTGAATGAGTAGGGTTCGCCTTCACCGGCCTCGTTCGACAAGGAGATGGAATTAAGCACCACCTGTTTAATGCCTTGCAAAGTACCCAATTTTTTACTGAAAGAAACCGCCGTATCAAAGGTATTGGATTTCCCCGAGAGTGTAGCTACGCCTTCAGCATTAATGCCCAACTGTTCAAAACGTATGCCTGAAAGGGTCGTGGCACTTAGAGTTTCAAGCAGTTTTGTGCTATAGAGATGCTCGCCAAGAAGCGTGTCCATGTATTGCAGGCGGGCCTGTGTCCTAACCGAGTTATCCCTTCTTTCTTGTGTGGCAGATTCCAACTGAACTTTTCTCTGCTTGATGGTTTGCTCTAAATGCGTCCGGCTTTCCTCGGCCAGTCTTGCAAAAATTAAGAATCCCCCGCCCGCCAAAACCATTAACAGTAAAATGACAACCAGGCCGGTTTTGGCCATGTTAAACAATCTGCGATATCGGTTGCTGGCATCGGCCGCAAGCTGATTTTCCAATAAATTTATTTCAGACACTTTTTATTTGAATTTTTAAAATTAGATATTAGAAATTCCGTTCAATCCTCTTGCCGCATGGCAAGCCCAACGCACACTGCCAGCCCCGAACCCAACTCATGGACCAGCGGCTCAACGGTTTTCGGCACCACAACCCTTGCCCAGGGATTGCCGATTGTAACCGGCACATTGAAACTGCTTGTTAGATACTGGTCAAGGCCTAAAAGCTTGGCGCCGCCGCCCGTCAAAATCATTTTTTCCACGCTTCGACCGCGACCTTGGGAAAGATTCAGAACCTGTTCGATTTCAGTTTTAAGCAAATCCAAGGAAGGGCGAAGCGCGGCCGGAATATTTTTAAAATCAGATAAACCCGACAAGCCCAAGCTTTTTTTAAACTGTTCGGCCCGAACAAAGTTAACATTCAGTATTTGAGCCACACTTTTGCTTATTGTTTCTCCGCCAACGTTAATATTCTTGGAAAAATAAAGATAGCCGCGATCTATAAGATTGACAGTTGAGGTCTTGGTGCCGACGTCTATGACCAAAGCCGTACTGGTATCCTGGCCGATTAAGGAACGAATAAGCGCGGTAGCCTCCACTTCAATGGCTTGAGGCGAAAGCCCCAAAGCCTTAAAAACGGTAATGTAGTTGCTTATCACATGGTTGGGCACGGCCGTCAGTAGCACGCTTTGCTTACTGCTGTCTGTCCCCTGATCGGGCGGCAAACTATTCCAGGAAACGGTCACATCTTCAAGGGGGATGGGAATAATTTTGCGGGCTTCGAATTCGATGGCTTTTTGCTGTTCGCTCTCCTTGACTTTAGGGACTTCTATAACGGCAACAAACACCGTGCTCGTCGGCAATGAGGCCACTATTCTCTTGCTCTTAACCTTAGTTCTGTTAAAAAGCTCCTTGACGGTGGTAATTGTAACATCGAGCGGAGAAACGCCGTCGGGCACTTCCGTATCAGCCTTTATTTGGGCAATGCCATAGGTTTCTAACTGAAAATGTCCGCCGGTGCGGGACAATTCTACAACCTTAACGCTGGTAGTGCCTATGTCAAGACCAACCAGATTTTTTTTGCCAAAAGCAAACATTTATCCCTTCCTTCCGATTACTTGTAGGGGCAAGGGCATTAAATAAAAAAGAACAAAAAATGGAACTACGCTTTTAGTTTTGCTGTACATACCGGGGAGGGGTAAAAATTTCGATTTATGTTTCCAAATATTCAAAAAATCTGTCGTTTAGCACGATTAATCATATCAGATTCATACCCTAAAAGTCAATTTATGTCGGATTAAAAAATATTATTTGCGAGGTTCATCTCCAAGTCCAAATGATCTTATGCTAATTGTTTCTCTACAAGTAATAAATTCTCGAAGTTGAACCAACTGCTCGTGCGCACGTCCCTTCCCCCTCCCAGCGAATCGTAATACTTAGTGAGTTTAACGTTACTTTCATTAATAAAATACTGGCCTGAAACATTCCGCAAGATATAACCTTTATCAGCAAGCAGTTGCCGTATATTGCCCGCTAAAATGAAGTTTTTTGGCAATATAATCGCCGCTTCTGGCACTTCGGACAAACGATCAAGTACATGTGCTACCATCTCGGCCTCAAAATGATCAGAAAGCGCATGGTATTGAGAATTAACATAAATCCTGTCCATTAACACAGCCAGGCGCGGTGCCTCATCTTCATTTTCCCTAATTTTCGTCAGCTCGATAAAAGTCCGGGCTAATCTTCTTTTATCTGCCCCCACCCGCTCATAAACATCTACCATTTCGTCGTTTCCGTCCAGCAGACGCGAATAGGCCGATTGGTTGTACCCTGTTACTTCAGTCAATCTCTGACAACTGGCGGTCATTTCCGGCGCGCGCGCCAAATCAACAAAGGCGACCGTGGTCTTAACTTCAACAGTAACTTGGCCGGCTACATTTTCCTCGGTCATAACACCCTTCAATTTACTGAAATCAGCCAGCACCTCTTCCTGTAAAGCCCGTACATTAACATCATCATCAAGCTCGTCCGGATCTAACAGGCCCATTCTTTTCAGACCTACCGACAAAGTACTGATATATTTATCAATCTCTTTTAAATAATCACGCTTAGCTTTAAATTTGCTTTCATTTATGGAACCCAACCTATATAAAGCCTTAGCCATTTCGGATAAAGAGCGATAAATAGCCATATTTTTTCCAAGCTTAGTTTTCTCCTCCTTGGAAAAATTAGGGTCTCTAAGATTAGCCTGGGCGCGGTTGATAAACCGCGCAACCGATTCATAAATATCCACTAAATCCTTTTTCATGGATCCGTCTTCAGAAAACAAGAACTGACGGAAAATAATTGAAGCCTCGGAATCATTCGCCATCCGGCCTGTCTTTGCTAAAAACAATTCGGGCAAATGAGCGGCAACGTCAGTTTGGATTACGTCCCGCACCAAGCCAAGGCGGCTAAGAGTATCTTCTTCTTTGGTGACAATACTACCACTAAGGCGCGTCAACCGGCTTTTCGATAAATCAAGCCAAGCCGCGGTCGCTTTTTCACGCAGCCCCGAAGGCAGACTTTCAAAAATAAATCCGAATTGGCCGGCCGAAAGTTCTGTTCTCCGCCCATGGTAATCATCCGGCGTTTCTGCCAAGTTAAGCTCCAAAGCCTGCCTGATCGCGCTCTTCAGTGCTTGAAAAGCACCGCTTTCAGTTGGGTATTTACTCCGATAAATTCCCAGAGACCGGGCAGAAATGCTTAAAACATCTTGAAATTCAGGCCGGCGACCCGCCTCATCTTCCATCTGTGACAGCTTGAGAGAAATCTCTTGGGGAATTAAATCAGAATAAATATCTGGAATCGCCAAGGCAATCATTACTTTCCTAAACTCTGCATACGCCCGCCTAAAATCAGGCGCTGATAATATTGAGCCGTACCAATTGTCATTTTGGCCTGAAGTCGCAATTTCCAAATTTATCGAGGTGAGTAAAAACAAATCATCTAAGTCTCTGGGCTTTATGGAAACAGACACTATCTTTGCCAATAAAGCGTCGGGTATTTGTCTCGTGGAGATCATACCCCAAAACCGCTCTAATCGACTCCTGGCGTCTCGACCCTGCACAAAATAATCGTCGCCAAACATCTTTAAAACCCGTTTGCAGGTTTCAGCCTCGGCTCCCAAAGCCGTGAATAGCCGGAATTTATTAGTCAGCAGCTCATTAGCAGGCGCACCTTGAAAAAGTTCTGCGGCGCGCCTAACCTTGCCGGCCGCATCTGGCATAGCGGCCAGCAAGGCCAGGTCTTCGGAAAGGCGCGGATCAAAGCCAAGGTTTAATTCCTCACGCCAGACGTCCAGCACTTCAAATAATTCTTCCTGATTAGACGAAATTAACAAAGGCTCCAACCTATACAAGCTAGTCAGACTCACCTGATAACCATAACCTTGGAGCCTCTTGATGGTTTCTTCATAATCCAAAAGTAGTTGGCTCGATGCTATCTCTTTAAAACTAAAACGCGCGTCATATTCGCCCTTGTACCGGTTATAAATATCTTGGGCAGCCATAAGCCTTTCATGAGAAAAATCGGCATCAATCAATTTTACCAAATCCGTGCTATGAGCAACCTGAAATTTGTAATTTATCCCATCCTTGAGCAGTTCCAGCATCTGCTCTAATCTGTTAGCATGGCCGGCTATCGCCAATAAATATCTAGAATCATGCGATTGAAATCGATAGCCGTACTTTTTTACTATTTCTAAAACCGAATAAATACGTTCACGATCCCCAAGGAAGGGTAGAAGGCTATTTATATCTTCGATACGGAATGAATACCCATAGTGTTTCAGCTTAGCCATAAAATCTATCATCTCGGTCGAAATGCTAACAAGGCTATCAATATCAGCCGCTGATAAGCGGTAACCAAAAAGCTCGCTTAAATGTTTATAGTTGCCTAAAACTTCCAGAGAAAATAATCTGGCTTGCAAATCTTGAGAACCTAACAAACGCGTCAACATTTGGTCTTGTCCCGTAAATCCATAGCCAAAAGACGGATTATAAGAAAAATTCTCAACTATTCTCGCCAATAGTTCGCGCTTTACCAAAGGCATCTCTGCCATTTTCTCTAGTTCTGAAGGGCTTGAGGCGTTCCCTTCCATGGTTTTTATATATTCTGCATTGGCGGGCAAAAATAACCGGCTGCGCCTTTCCGGATCATTATGAATCGCCAGCAAACTTTCGACTCTCTCAACTTTTACGCGACCGCCATAAGCGCCGACAAGCTTGCTGACAAAGGCCATCACCTCTTCCGATTCAAGTTTGGCTAGTGTTTCTTCCGAGGCGGCCAGGTCAGTCAGGAATTTTTCGTCCGGTCCGTAATCTCCCAAATCGCAGTTTAAATTTTGCAAAGCCTTTAAGAGCCTTGGCACATTTGGCGCTTCGGCTAGTTTAGCGTAATATTCGGCGCGCGAGATATGGAAGCCTCCATCAGGTTTAAAAATTTTAATAATTGCAGCGCCATCTTCCGACAATAGACCTTGTCTAATTTTTGGGTTGCTAAAAGCGTTTACCAAGACGCTATTGCCTTGATAATAAAAATCAAAAAAACTTGGTTTATACCCCAGCTTACTTTTTAAGCCCTCAAGAAAAACCGGAAACTCCCGATCAGTGAAAGCAGACATTAACCCTTCCGAACGGGCCATCTCGCCGATAGTTTGGTAATCCTTAAGGTAGTAATCAAGACTTTCGACGCCGGCTGATGAGATAAGTTTCAGGACAAAAATAAATTCTTGGGCGTGATCGAAATCCTCGCCCGCCCACTGTTCGGCCGTACCCAACCGGTCATAACTTAGTTTAGAACCGGTTATGGAGGCCACTAATTCCAAAAAATCCCGTCTGGGTTTTTCTGCCAAAACTCTCTGTACGTGGGGCGAATTTAACAACGCGCGCAAACTTTCAACCGTGGTTTGAAAATTTCGCGAATGAGAAGAAAATTCTTCTTGGGAATAGACTAAATCCTTTATGGATGGTAAGTCGCGTGGGCCTTCCAAAGAAACGCCGGCGCGATACAAATCGACAATTGGCCGCAAAACTCCGGCTTCGTCCAAAGCAATTATTTTTCTGGCTAACGGCTGTGCCCCACCTCGATAAATACGAACACTAAAACCGGCCAAAAATTCGGCAAAATCCAAATAATAAAGATTTTCGGCGATTATTCTAAAATCGTTTATCTCGGGCACGCTAAGGGTGGCATGAAAAGCCTTGGCTAAAACATTTATTTTTTGCAAAAGTTCGATTGGAAAATCTTCTTCTAGGTTCGGATTCTCGGCCAATTCTGCCAAGAATTCAATCTGCCCTTCTTCGATCGGCCGATTAGTCTCGTGTGACTGCTGACCGCTAAACCAATCAGCGCGCCAAGAGTGGATGGCTGAAGCCATTTCCAAAGCTTTGGCGGCATAAGGCGCCCTTAAAAACCGGCCCAACTCCTGCATAATTTTGTCCGATTTAAGCATCCAGGACGTAGGCTCAAAACCCAATTTCCGCAAACCTTGCAACAATTCGACCGGGTTATTTTCCGCCGACACCAAATTTATTAAATTTTTAGCTTCTTCCTTTCCTAATCTAACCGGAAAACGACGAAATAGACGTAAGGTTTTACCATCGCCATAATTAAACTCATCACCAACCCAGCCTCTCCTCGACCAGTTCTCCAACAGCGCTTTTCTTTGCTCTTCAGTGGGCGAACCAGATATTTTTATACGTTTAACCTCAAAAGTCTCGACGGTATCTTCTAAATAAGCGGCTAGACGGTTAAATTGATCAAAATTTTCTGCGCCGAACCGCCAGGCCTGCAAAGACAGATACTGCCTGCGAATCTTGTCTATGGCGCTTAGCTTCCTGGCGGCGGATTGCTCGGCTCTAGCCGGCTGCCTGTATACTGAATCCCTGTCACTTTTTTCCGCACGTTCTGCCAGACTGCGCCAGATACGGACAGAGGGATCGCCGTCAAAGCCATGCAAGCGGTGCAATTCTGCAGCGTAAAACGAAGCTAAATCAACCTTGCCACTTTCTGGACCTTCGACCCCAACTTCTTCAGGTTCGGCAGGAACCGGTTCAGTCTCAAAAACTGGATGTTCGTTTTCCTGGCCGGCAAATGGTTGCTCGGGTCCGGGCATATTCCTTCGCTCAATAGTCATATATCTATTCTATATGATTTTCGGCGATTGTTTTAGCCAATAATAAAAACGGCCCACTCCCGGAGAGGTGGCTCGCTTTTAGGTCAATGGCCAATCTTTATGAAATTGTCTCGACATCTTGCCCGGGAACAGACCGCGACCGGCGACCATGGCGCCGCACAATCTGCAGGCGCGACAAGCTGCGGGAAAGAGCAGCCTCGGTTTCGGCAACTTCTTCAGCCGACATCTTCTCTTCAGCCAAGGCCCTTTTTGCCCGAGCTACGGCTTCTTGGGCACGCTTTTCATCGAGTTCATGAATACGCTCGGCGGCATCAGCTAAAATTGTAACTCGACTACCGGGTTCGACGGTTAAAAAACCACCGGAAATGTGGACAAACTGTTCGCCGCCGTCTTTCCTGGCGATAAGCTCACCCGGAACCAGAGCCGAAACCAAGAAGGCGTGTTGCGGCAAAATAGTGATTTGGCCCAGGGCCGTGTCAACGGTAAGGCTGTCAAATTCTTCTTCAAATACCACCTGTTCGGGGGTGACTAGTTTAAGATGTAAACTGGAAATAATTTCTAATTTCTAATATCTAATTTCTAATTTTGAAATTGGACATTAGGTATTTATTAGTAATTAGGTTAATTAGGAATTAGTAATTTCTGCTACCTGCTCAATGCTCCCTTTCATGTAAAAGTCGGCTTCCGGAGTTGAATCTAACTTTCCGTCAAGAATTTCGGCAAACCCGCTAATTGTCTCGGAAAGCTTCACATACTCACCCGGCCGACCGGTAAATACCTCGGCCACAGCAAAAGGCTGGCTCAAGAAACGCTGAATTTTACGCGCTCGGCCAACAGTGATTTTATCTTCCTCCGGCAATTCTTCCATGCCAAGAATAGCAATGGTGTCCTGAAGTTCCTTATAGCGCTGCAAGGTCTGTTGCACGCCGCGGGCCACGCGATAATGCTCCGCGCCTACGATATTCAGGTCTAAAATGGTTGAGGTCGAATCCAAAGGATCGACTGCCGGATAAATGCCAAGCTCGGTAAGCGCGCGGGAAAGCACCACGGTTGAGTCAAGGTGGGCAAAAGTCGTGGCCGGTGCGGGGTCAGTCAAATCGTCAGCCGGAACATACACGGCTTGTACCGAGGTAATTGAACCTTGCTTTGTTGAAGTAATTCTTTCCTGCAGATTTCCCATTTCAGAGGCAAGCGTCGGCTGATAGCCCACCGCCGAAGGTATGCGGCCGAGAAGTGCCGAAACCTCGGAACCGGCCTGGGTAAACCTAAAAATATTGT
>MFES01000006.1:15627-25761 GCA_001779955.1 Candidatus Doudnabacteria bacterium RIFCSPHIGHO2_02_FULL_46_11
GCGTGCGCTCACCGACTCCGGCAAATACGGAAACGCCGCCGTGCGCTTTGGCGATATTGTTTATCAATTCCTGAATAATGACAGTTTTACCGACACCGGCTCCGCCGAAAAGACCGACCTTGCCGCCCTTTAAAATAGGACAGATGAGATCGATAACCTTGATGCCGGTTTCCAAAATTTCAGTTTTAGTCGATTGATCCGTAAAGCTCGGGGCGGCTCGGTGTATAGAATAACGTTTCTCTGTTTTAGCCGCTTCCTTGCCGTCAACGGGCTCGCCTAAAACGTTAAAAATTCTGCCCAAAACTTCTTTGCCCACCGGAACGCTAATCGGTGCGCCGGTATCGCTGACTTTTGTTCCGCGCTTTAGGCCGTCGGTTGAGGACATAGCTACGGTGCGAACCAGCCCGCCGCCCAACTGCTGCTGTACCTCAAGGGTCAAAGCCGCTTTGTCCCCAAGCTCAACGATCAAGGCGTTGTAAAGCTCCGGAATTTTTTCCGTGAATTTAACGTCGACCACCGGTCCGATAACTTGAGCAATTTCGCCTTGCAATTTTTCGCTTGACATAGATTAGTTAGTAGTTAGTAGTTATCGGTTCTCCAAAGCTATTTTGCCGGAAGTAATTTCGGCAAGTTCGGTTGTAATCTTGGCTTGCCGCAGCTGATTGTAAGTTAAGGTCAAATCACTTATTAAATCTCCGGCCGCATCAGTGGCGTTCTTCATCATAACCATGCGGGCGGAATGCTCGGAGGCGTTGCTTTCCAAAATATCTTGATAAATCCTGCTCTCAACGATACGGGGCAATAAATTGCCCAAAACATAGGCTGGACTTGGTTCAAAGTAATCACTTTCGAAATCTTCAGCCTCGTCAGTGGTTATTAGGTCATCCTTAAAAGGAAGAATTTGACTTACCGTGCTTTTCTGGGAAAGCGTCGAATAGAAATGGTTGTATATTATAAAAACTTTTTTGTATTCGCCGCTCTTGTAAAGTGAAGTAACTAATTTGGTGATGGGATAGACGTCGCGCACGCTTACGGCACGGTCTGATTTTTCAAAATCGGCGATTACTTTTTTATCAAGCCGGCGAGCGGTTTGCCTTACTTTTTTTCCGTAAGTAATAAACTCTAATTTCGCCCCGGCTTCGTCCGCCTCCAATTTTTTTAGTTGGCTAAAAAGATTGGTATTCAAACTTCCCACCAAACCCCGGTTCGTCGAAAGCATCAGCACAGCCGCTTTTTGGGCTTTAGGATAGGTGCGAAACAATTCAGCGCGTACGTTCGGCAGATCGGCAACTTTGCCGGCAAGACTCTGGGCCACAGAAGCATAAGAACGCGAAGCCAGCACTGCGTTTTGGCTTTTCCTCATTTTTGCCGCAGAAACCAACTGCATGGCGCGTGTAATTTTGCGCGTGCCTTGTATAGATTTGATTCTCCTGCGAATGTCTCGAAGTCCTGCCATTATCTAGAAAGTAGTTAGTAGTAAATAGTGGATGGATTAAATGGTTACTGATTCTACGAATTGTTGAAGGATTTCCTTTAGTTTTTTCTCTGTAGCCTCACTTAAATCGCCGCTCTTTTTAATTTCTGCTAAGACCTCTGTGCCAAAATTAGCCATATACTCATGAAGTTTGGGTTCAATTTCGCCAAGCTCGTTGGGCTTGAACTTGTCTAAGTAGCCGTTGGTTACGGCGTAAATTACCACCACTTGATGCTCTAAAGTCATTGGCTGGTATTGCGGCTGCTTTAAAATTTCGGTGAGCCTGCGGCCAAGCTCCAAAGACTTGCGCGTAGCTTCGTCAAGATCGGAACCGAACTGGGCAAAAGCCTCAAGTTCGCGGTACTGGGCCAAGGTCAGCTTTAGTTTTCCGGCCACTTTTTTCATGGCCTTTTCTTGAGCAGCCGAGCCCACGCGCGAAACGGAAATGCCAATGTTCACCGCCGGCCTAATACCTCTATAGAAAAGATCGGACTCCAAAAAAATCTGCCCATCGGTTATCGAAATAACATTTGTCGGAATGTAGGCCGAAACGTCGCCTGCTTGAGTTTCGATAATAGGCAAAGCGGTGATTGAACCGCCGCCAAAATCTTTGTTCAATTTTGCTGAACGCTCAAGCAATCGAGAATGAAGATAGAAAATGTCGCCAGGGTAAGCTTCTCGGCCCGGAGGGCGGCGAAGAAGCAGGGAAATCTCGCGGTAAGCTACGGCTTGCTTGGACAAATCATCGTAAACTATAAGTACGTCCTTGCCCTGATCCATAAAGTATTCGCCGATAGCGCAACCCGCGTAAGGCGCAATATAAGACAACGATGCCTGTTCCGAAGCGGTGGCTGAAACAACCACGGTATAATTCATGGCTCCCCTGTTTTCCAGTTCAGCCACGATTTTTGCGACCTTGCTTTCCTTCTGTCCAATGGCCACGTAAATACAGATCATATTCTGGCCTTTTTGGTTGATGATGGCATCTATGGCTAGGGCGGTTTTTCCGGTTTGACGGTCGCCGATAATAAGCTCACGCTGGCCGCGTCCTATGGGAATAAGAGCATCTATAACTTTGACACCGGTCTGTACAGACTGTTTAACCGATTCCCGGGTAATAACGCCCGGAGCGATTTTCTCAATCGGGTAAAATTTATCAGTCGCGATGGAGCCTTTGCCGTCTTTAGGATTACCCAATGCGTCAACCGTGCGGCCAATTAGCGCCTCCCCGACAGGCACGGATAATATTCGGCCGGCGCCGCGAACGGTATCGCCTACCGCGACTTGGGCGTAGTCGCCCAAAAATATAGCGCCCACCGAATCTTCCTCAAGGTTTAGGGCTACGCCTTGGACTGTTCTTCCGCCGGAGGCTGATCCGGCTTTGATGGAAAAATCCAGCATTTCCAAACTGCCTATTTCAGAAAGTCCTGAAACGCGTGCCACACCGTCCCCCACTTCCAAAACCGTGCCGACTTTTTCGACCTTAACCTCGGAAGAAAATTTGTCCACTTTCTCCCTAAGTTCTTTTAAAATTTGATCTGAATTAGCCATATTTCTGATTATTCTTCATATAAATGACTGCCGAGAATCAAGCTTTGCTTGTTCGAGGCAGAACCTTGCAAGGAGGGTGTGAGGACTGCGGCCGAAGGCCGCAGTGTTGGGAAGAGGGAACCATGGGTTCCATAAGCTCCCAGGTCAACTACGCAATTGATTACTTAATTCCTCAAGCTGGCCCCGGACACTGCCGTCGATTAAGGTGTCGCCCATCAGCACCCAAAATCCTCCGATTAAATTTTTATCAACTTTCTTGACAAATTCCACTTTGCCGCCGAGCAGTTCCTTTATTTTCTCTAAAATGGGCTTGCTTACAGATAAGTCGCGGGCTAAAAATAATTCAGCCTGCCTAATGCCGGCATCCTTCAAAAATAATTTTTCCAATTCTGCCTCTATTTTGGAATAAATGCCGAACTGACCCCGCCTTGCCAAAATTTGTACAAATTCATCGAGAATTATATGCATATTCGCCCCCCCCGCCTCCTCAAGGGCAGTATGCAAACTTTTGGCGTATTGTGAGGCTTTGTCCCGCATGCCTAATTGAGGGCCTTTCTGATAAGTTCCTGATCGGTTTTGTCATCAATCTTCTCGCGCAAAACTTTTTCCACCGAACTCACCACCAAGCTGGCTAGCTGCTCCTTGGCTTCGCGCAGCATCTTATCTTTTTCCGAGGCGATTTGCTGCTCCGCGCGCTTTAAAAGTTCTTCCTGTTCATTTTTAGCCCGGGCTAAAACTTCAACCTTCACCTTTTCCGCTTGAGATTTGGACTCTGCCACAATGCCGGATGCCAATGATCTGACTTTGCCCATTTCCTCTTTTTTCCAAATCTCGAATTTTTCTTTTTCCGCGTCAAGCGCAGTGGCATTTTGTAAAGATTTTTCGATTCTATCGGTTCGCTCCTGCAAGCGCTTGGCTACCGGAGTCAAAACCCAGCGCCAAAGGACAAAAAGCACAACGCCAAAGTTAACCAACTGGGCAACGAATAATTTCAAATTTAAGCCCAAGGTACCGATAGGTCCGGCTGCTTCAGCTGCGGTGGCAGCTTCTTCGGCGGCGTGAGCGATGTTAATTAAATCAACCATATACAACTAATTTTACAATTTTCAATTTCTAATTTCTAAACAATGAAATAATTTTTTGAATTTCAAAATTAAGACATTGAAAAATTGTTTGAAAATTGAAAATTAGAAATTATTAAATTTCCTACAGAGTGAAAGTTACGACCAAAGCGTAGATGGCGATAGCTTCGGCAAAAGCCATGCCAAGTAGCATCGGTACGAACAGCTTATCGGCCGCTTCGGGATTGCGACCAATAGATTCCATGGCTTTAGCACCTATAAGACCAATGCCGAGAGCGGGCATGGCGCCGCCAACGGCGATGGCAATGGCCTTAGCCAGGGTTGTCATTGTTTCCGCGTCCATAAAAAATTTCCTTTCTTTAATAATTATTTTAACTACAGATTTTAGTCCACAAAATTTGCGGACTAAAGCATATCGTTAAAATGCCGGTGTTGGTTCAATATCTTCCGTATCACGCTTGGCGTGGCTATGCATTTCGGTGGTGGCAACTGTTAGATAAGCCAGGGTCAACATGGCAAATACCAGTGCCTGCACAACCCCTACCAGCAGTTCCAGAGCGATAAATGGCAAAGGCACAAAAAATGCGATTAAGGAGCCAATCACCGTTAAAAGAACTTCACCGGCAAAAATATTGCCAAATAACCTCAAAGAAAGAGACAATACTTTAGCCACTTCGGAAATAATTTCTATAAAACCGACAAAAAATTCTATAAAAGCGGTTAAAATAGTAATGGGATTTAAAGTTTTAAATGCGTGCCACAGATCGCCGAGTTTGATGAACTTGTTGGCATATTTGAAGAAACCGATGGCGGCAATGCCTAAAAAATGAGAGGCCGTAACTACAAACAGGGCCATGGCCAAAGTCATGTTTAAATCGGCATTGGCCGGACGAAACATTGGGATCAATTCAACCTCACCTTGATGGACTTGCCAAATACCGATGGAACCTATGCCCGGCAAAATTCCCATCCAATTCGAAACCAAGATAAAGAAAAAAAGAGTGCCCACAATCGGCAAAAATTTTATGGATTTATCGCGGCCGTGCGTAACCTTATCCATATAGGAAAGAAGCAGTTCAACCAGACTTTCGACAAAATTTAAAAATCCGCGCGGCGCGTTATCCTTTTGTTTGCTGAAGCCGCGCTTAACCAAAAAACCGACAACCAAAAAAATCAGAACGACAATTGTGCTGTTGATGTAAGAATTGGTTATGGCGAAATTTCCCAGGTGGAATATCGATTCTGCGGCCAGCGGCGGAATTATCATTTCTTCAATCTTTTTTCTATCTGTTTAATTCTTTTATATACACCCACCGAGCTAACTACAAGGGCAAAGAGAATACCGACAATTACCCAATATTCTGTTCCGCCTCTGTTGTCGAGCCACCTACCTAAAAAGATGAAAACCACTAAAGGAACGGCTATGAGAAAAGCAAAATCAAAGGCAAAACCCAATAAACTTAAGGGATTGAAGTATTCCTTGGCTTGCTTTTGGGGTTTTGTGGGTTCTTCAGTCATTATTAATGTAGCCTAACAGGGGAGGGCGGAAAAGCAAGGATGCCTTTTTTAGCCACCCTTGACAAATTTCTAAAATAGTTTAAAATAGACTATTTATTTATTTCGTCAACTACCGCCTACCACCTCAAAATCTTTAATAGCAGCCTCGAGATCTTCTGGATTCTGCGCTATATCGATTTTGCTTTTCACATCATTGTAGCGCTGATCTCGGGCAATTGCCTCGTCCCAAGACGCGGCCAAATCTTGTTGCTGTAATACCGGGTCATTCTTAATCCATCGGTCAGGCAAAAGAATACGGGCCATCTTTAGCAATATCCTGTCCTTCCAATACTGCAAACCTCTTTCAAGCAAAGGCCTGCTGCGAAGTTCTTCTAATTCTTCATCAAAAGCTTCGCGGGCATTATGGCCCGAAGCGACCTTCTTCTCAATGTCCTCCCACCTAGCTCTGGAAGTACCCGCTCGGTCCTTGCTGATTTCTGATGACATATATTATTTTTTAATTATCTGTACCATTAATATATTTTAACCCGTTTTTGGAAAAAATACAGCGTTGACAACTTTCCAATTTAAAAAATAAAATCAAAAATTCCTATAAGCGGCCTATGGTCAGATCCGGGCCAGTCGAGCATTTTGGAGGATATAACATTTAGATTTCTAGCAAAAATATAATCTAGTCGGGTACGCATTTTGATCCCGATGGGGGCTAAAATTTTCGATAAGCTAAACCACCAATCCTGTGGATCTACATAAGACGTATCACAAGTAAAACGCAGATTAGGCAAGACATTTATATATTCCTTACCTAGTAATCTTTCAACTTTCTTTTCTTGCCCGCGCCGAAACGCCGAAGGCACCCAAGTATTAAAATCTCCCGCTATTATATCTGCATGAGCAAAAGATTGATGTAATTTCTTCAAAAAGTACGCGAGCTGGCCGAGACGAAATCTGGAGCCACCTTCCCAGGAGAGCTGTAGATTGCTTATGCGAAGTACTTTGCCTGCCGTCAAAAATGTTCCCACCAAAACCGAACGTTGCAATGGCTTGGTGTGGCCTTTCAGGCGTTGGAAAATTACTGACCTGGGAAGCTGTGGTAGTAAAATTGATTCAAAATTGTTGAGATCTAGCCTAGAAGTGTCCCAGGCGATAGCCAGATTACCGCCGTATCCAGTATGCGCGTAATAAATTTTCCAGGTATTTAAATCAGGGTTTCGAAACAATTCATCCAAAAAATTTACAAAGTTTAACTCTGTCTCCTGCAGGCAAAGGACATCTGCGCCTTTTTCAATCAAACCTCGAATATTTTTCAATATTAGCTCTTTATGATATCCGTGCAGGATGTTGTAGGTTGCGACGGTTAGCATTCTGTGGACCCTACTAGGATCAAATCCTTCTACTTTTGGTGGAGACGAGGGGACTCGAACCCCTTGCCTCCGCCTTGCAAAGGCGGCGCTCTACCAGATGAGCTACGTCCCCGTCAAAAGTAGAAGGACAGGCCAGTCTTTTTTATTGTTAAGCTTCAGCCAAAGACTGATCCGCGCGCCCGGTTTTCTCGGACGTCTGGCGGAAAAGGCCCATTATTCACCGGTCCCGAAGAACTGACCCAAAGGGCTTACGATCAATTGAAAAGCTCCAAACAAATAAAGAAGCGAAATAATTACAAAAACCAAACCGACAATCTTAATATAATTATTGGTACCGCCGAAATATTTATCGCCCCATTCAAGCCGGCCGGTCCACTGCTCTATTTGGTAGGCATACTTCATTATCAGAAAACCTGCGGCAAATATTAGGAGCGATATAAAAAACCGTGTCATTTGATTTTAGATTAAGCGGAGCCCGAAGGGCGAAGTTTAATGGTGCGTGTGGCAGGGATCGAATCCCAGTAGTAGAACTCGCGGACTCGTTCACTACGGGACTGCCGCCTGCGACCTTTACTCTTGATTACTTGCCCCGTAGTAAATTTTGGTCTACTTGGTGGGCATATCTGGATTCGAACCAGAGACCTCGTCATTATCAGTGATCCCGAACAACTGCTCGCCAAGCTCGCTTTGTACGGGACAGGCGCGCTTGATATTGAATCACTTGGTGGGTGCGCGTGGACTCGAACCACGGACCTCGTCGTTATCAGTGACGCGCTCTAACCAGCTGAGCTACGCACCCAAATTATACTAAATTGTTCGGGACAGCGGTCCCGCGTCCCGTAGTGAACCGTAGGTTCTACTACTGGGATAACCAGCTGAGCTATATGCCCAAAATTACTACAGGGCAAAATGAACTAGACACTGCTTGCCCTCCGAAGTTCGAGTGCAACGAGAACGTAGGATGGGAGCTAGATACCCATTTAACTCAAAAATTCTAACAGAAAAGTAACAAAAAAACAAGCTCCAAAAGGAGCTAGTTTTCCTTAACATCTTAATAAGTGATCGAACCTTGCCCGCAAAAATTTACGAAGTAAATTTCGGCAGGCGTCAATAACTTTGATTCACCTTCCCATCCGGCGAAATCCTTGCGGATTTTTCCGGACAGGCCGACCAAACTAGGTTGTCTGCAATAGCAGTACCAATTTCTCCCTAGAAAGGAGGTGATCCATGCACAGCTTCCGCTACGCATGCCTTGTTACGCATCTGTTTTATCCCTCATTACTAAGGGTGTCGGACTATATCTTCATCCTGGTTTCCCAGGAGCTTACGTGTAGTCTCTACGGGGTTAAGGCAACTTATATGCCATACATTGTTGAATGTATGGTTTAACAAGTCCTTTAAAGTTCTCATAACTGCTCTTTTTAAAATACAATCGATGTCCTTTTGAATCGGAGTTGACTGTTGTTTCGATACCAAACGCAGATAGTTGCCGGCGAATGATAGCGATGCTCTCTAAAGAGAAATTATGCACCGAGATGTCTATTGTATCTCGATGTCTGGTACCATCATCCATAAACCAAATTGCTAGCATCATAGGTGTTAACCTAAAATCTTTGACAATTTGTTTAGAATTACGATACCACTCATGCCTCAATTTAGTGATCTCTGGATGGCCGACAGTACCAAACCTCCAAGAATTATTCGAAGGAGTATATCTTACTCCAGAGAAACATAACCTTTTAACAAAATTATATTTCCATTCTAGATAATCCTTGTGCCTGGCGGCATGTTCGACAATTAATCGAAAATGTTTGCCAGACTGGCACAATGTTCCATCCCCTAACAGACAAGCGATAATTGCTTCTTTCTCTGAAGGAGTAATTGGCAATTCCTTTATCTGCTTAGAAATTTTTGTTTGAGACATGATCGAACTTCTAGCCTAACTTCCCTCGGTATTGCCCTTTGATTATAAAAGGGGTTCACCGATATAGTTAGATTTTACTATGCAATTACTCGCATAGGAAGCCGTTAAACTTCACTCCAGTCGCTGGTCTCAGCTTGGTAAGAATAAATTCCTGCTTCAGCTACTCCCAACTTCCATAGTGTGACGGGCGGATTGCGATAGTTGAGCATACTTCGCGTTCCCACGTAGCGTGCGGCTTTCCCGCACTACGCGAGTCCGATGATTCATTTGAGACTTAAGTTGTTTAATAAGTTCAATCCCTTTTTGATGATGATGTTCTCCCTTGCTGACCAGTTCAGCTATTTTGCAAAATATAGCAAAACTTTTTTGTTTGCTCTGTGTATGTAGAGCGTGTTCAAGAAAAAATGGAATAATCGTTCCCATTATATCTCTGTAAGAATGCACTGTATATCTGTAACACTGCGCATGATTGGCACGCGTCTCGTGTTGAAAATATACAGCTCCACATCCCAAAAACTTTTGAACTTCATCCAACAACTTTTTATCTTGGGCCTGCATTTTAATGAAGAATTTTAGTTGCACAAGTGCGCCACCGCTATGATTGTACGGCGGTCTCACTAATACATAAAAGCATCCCTCACCATCTGTAAGCCCAGTAATGTAGTCTGCCGAAATAATCGGTTTCGTCCTTCGGCCCAAACCGTTTAGTTTGGACTTACTATGACTCAGCTGACTTCTCAAAGCTTTTATTTTACTCATAAACCTTGAGATCTCCCCGGGTAATTATTAATACTGTTCCAGACATCATGATCGAGGTTAGTTCGATACTTCCCCATAACACACCGCATGGGTCGTATCCCTCTTTCCGCCGGTTAGCGGATGATCACGCTGCCTTTTGCTACTAGGATCCTTCAGTCTTTTCCTCGCGGAATAAGACCTATCTGTTCGCTACGCTCTGAATTCATTTTATCAGAGGGGTTGATTTTAACAACCTAGTTTTAATAACAGCCGGGCGCCTTTAATTTTGTGTACAAGACCCGAGAACGTATTCAACGTGGCGAGGCTGATCCACGTTTACTAGCGATTCCAGCTTCATGAGGTCGAGTTGCAGACCTCAATCCGAACTGAGGACGTTTTTTTGGATTTGCTCCGCCTTACGGCTTGGCAGCCCTTTGTAACGCCCATTGTAGCACGTGTGTAGCCCAGATTGTAAGAAGCACGCTG
>MFES01000007.1:0-3755 GCA_001779955.1 Candidatus Doudnabacteria bacterium RIFCSPHIGHO2_02_FULL_46_11
GCAGCCAGTTCACCCCAGACCAAAATTCTCGATGAACGGGCCATTGAAGGGGTTCGGTCCGTAGCGCCCCAAGCTGCCCAAGCCATTGGGGATACTGGTACAAGTTCCATTGGTCAAACTATTTTATCGAATATTATTGGGGAAAGTATTGCGTATGCGAATCAAATAAATGGAAATGTTCCAAGTGGTGCAACAAAATCACTTTCAGTTTATTCCAGACCTTTGAACGCTTTAGCTACAGGTCGGCTGCATCCGGCCACATATGGTCTGGCAAACACGCTTGCGCGTCATATGTTTATCTATGATCCTGATGCTCAGAGTATATGGGAAATGGATAGAAGTCCGAACAATAAAATAGTTGTTCGTGAATATGTAGGGCAAGCGGCTTCGGAATATTTGGTGCGATATGGTAAGTATTTAAGTCAGCCGCTTGTCGTTCAAGTGGATCCTGGAAAATATGAGTTAGCTAAGCTGAGTTATCGAAAAAAATGGGCAGGGCAACAATACCATGCAGATGATCATAACAGCAATTTTGCTGTCAAAAATGTTTTAGAACAAAGCGACGGAGATTTGGGTGCTTGTGCTAATGATTATTGCAGCGATTTGGGAATCATTCCAGGGTTCCCAAACAGATAAAAGGTGGATCTGTGGGTAAAGTAATGTTTTTTTGCGGACAGGGCTTAGTGTTTCTTTTGGGACTTGGCTTCGGACTTGCTGCCATGTATTTATTCCTTTGGATTCGAACAAAGAAAGATACAAATCTTATTTTTTCAAAGGAGCATTTTTTGATTCTGCCTTTTCCATTGCTGCTCTTGGATGTGTTCATTTGGTTTGGACATCGAGTCGGAATCAATTCGTTTTGGGGGAAATCGCTTTCCAATATTTTTATTGACGCGGGTTTGTTAGGTGTATTGGTGGGTTTCGTAATTATTTTATCTTCAAAATTGCGAATAAAGAAACCGTATATTTTTTTGACGCAATTAATTTTATATGCCATTTTAACTTGTTTGCTGTACTTTTTAGTTCCAAGTTTGCCTGAATAATCACTGTTTTTCCGTTTTTCCGTACCGGTTCTTCCAGTGACACGAATGACTAAAACCTGCCCCCAACCCCTTCAGAGCAGACAATTTCTTGCCGATGATTAGACATGCCAGTCGGACGCCTTACGGCCTTTTTAAAGAATTACCTGCGCAGCGTGTGGATTCCTTCAGTTTTGCTCATCCTTTGCGGCGCTATCCCAGTCCTAGCCACATCCTACGCAAGCAGCATCTTGGGCAGGGACGAGAAGCCCTCGGCTTTGCTTGCCGGTATGATCACTTTGCTGCTTTACGCCGCGCTTGCGCCGGTCGCCATAGCTTCGCTGGGGCTTTTGATTGCGGGAATCTATCAGACGCTGAGCGGGTTTTGGCTTAAGGGGCTTGTCAATCTTATCGCTTCGATTGTTTTAAATCTTGGTCTTCTTGCTCTCTTTTTATACGGTTTTATAGCCCTTCCTTAATGGCCGATGCTATTCAACTCCTTTGAATTCATCTTTTTTTTCGCGGTTGTTTACCTCCTCTACCGTCTTTTAAATCACCGGCTCCAAAATTCGATGCTTCTGCTCGCCAGCTATATTTTTTATGGCGCCTGGGATTGGCGTTTTCTCGGTCTGCTCGTTTTCACCACCGCGGTGGATTATGGCTGCGGCATCTGGATTGACAAGGCCGCGGATGAGAGGCGGCGTAAGCTGATTTTGGCCGTTAGCATTTGCGTTAATCTCGCGGTCCTGGGTTTCTTCAAGTATTTTGACTTTTTCAGCGAGAGTCTGCGCCACCTCGCGCTTTTCGCAGGTATCCGCCTCGATGTGCCGACGCTCAAAATCATCCTGCCCGTCGGAATATCGTTTTACACTTTCCAATCCATGAGCTACACGATCGATGTTTATCGCAGGTCGCTCAAGGCGGAGAAGAATTTCTTTGATTTCGCGCTGTACGTCGCTTTTTTTCCCCAATTGGTCGCTGGCCCTATCGAAAGGGCCGTCAACCTTTTGCCGCAGATTAAGGCGGAAAGAGCCGTTTCATCCCGGCAGATAGACGAAGGCCTGTGGCTTATTTATTGGGGCTTTTTCAAGAAAGTTTTTGTGGCCGATAATTTGGCCGTCATCGTCAATGCGGTATTCGCCAAAACGGGCGTTTTCCCGGGCGGAGAAGCGCTCGTGGGCGTTTACGCTTTTGCCTTCCAGATTTACGGTGATTTTGCCGGCTATTCCGACATTGCCCGCGGCTTGGCCAAACTCATGGGCATTGAATTGATGGTGAATTTTAGATTTCCTTATTTTGTTACCAATCCGCGTGATTTCTGGCGCAATTGGCACATCAGCCTTTCGACCTGGCTGCGGGATTATCTCTACATACCGCTTGGCGGCAACCGGGGCTCCGGGCTTCTCACCTACCGCAATATTTTTATCACCATGCTGCTGGGAGGCCTTTGGCACGGCGCGGCCTGGCATTTTGTCGTGTGGGGGGCGTATTGCGGCCTGCTTCTCATGGCCCACCGGACGCTGGATTACAAACCTGCGTCACGCGCCGGCTCTTTTGTCAGCGCGATCGTTATGTTTCATTTAACATGCCTGGGATGGCTCATTTTCAGATCTAGCGGTATGCCGCAGGCCGCCGATTTGCTTCGGAATATTGTTTTTAATTTTTCGTGGAGCGGCGACGCGCAATACTATTTTCTGAAATTGTGCGTCATGATAGCGCCGCTTTTGGCCATGCAGGCGGCGGAGAAAATAAAAGACGACCAGCTGATCATCCTGAAGTGGCCGGTTTTGCCCAGGTGGGCTTTTTTCTTATTGATGTATTATCTCATCACAATGTTTGGAGAATTCGGTGGAAAAGAGTTTATTTATTTCCAGTTTTGACAGCTTGCTCTACCAGGTCTATGGCGCCGCCAGGCATCACTGGGGCCTGGGCAGTCACTATGTTTGGCATTATGCGCTTCTTTCCTTTCTGTCCTTACTGTTAGCCATGCTTTGGTGCCGGTTCAGACAGCGTCTTCATCCCCGGTGGAGGTACTTTTCGATGGCGGCCATTGTGGTTTGCCTTGTCCGCAGCCTCCTGTTTGACAATCCTCTGGTTTGGCATGCCTACATGCACGCGGTGCCGGAAGATACCCTAAGCTACTTAACCGCAAAGCATAAAGCCGAAGAAATCAAAAACAGAGAATTATCCCCCCGCAAGCTTAACTATCTCATAGTTGGCTCGAGTCTGACCAAAACCGCCCTGAATGCCTATGTGGATATTGATCCCAACTCGCGGCTTCTGTTTATCTATGGGATGAGGGTGATGGAATTGACCTTTTGCGAGAGGAAAATCGAATCGTTTAATCCTTCACGGGTTCTTCTTTATATGACCAATTATGATTTAGCTAACGTTACTTGGGATGAAAAGTACGATTTATTTTATTCATTTTGCGATTTAAAATTTGGTCTCCGTTGCGGCAGGGAAAAGCGTCCTTTTATTTCAAACCGCTTGAAAATATCCATGAGAAAAAGTTTGGCCGGATATTTGTTTTGGGAATACCGTTACGCTTTTATTTTTCGCGCATATCTTGAAAATTGGCTTGGACGGCCGGTGCCGAAAAAGGACTCGGGAAAAACTCCGGAAGAATTTCTGAAGTTCAAAATAGACGGGCAAAAAAGAGCGATAGGCTATTTTTCAAAAAGCAATGTTGAGATGAATTTGTTTTTTTTAAACGAGTTTTTTCGTTTTTGCCGT
>MFES01000007.1:3985-4828 GCA_001779955.1 Candidatus Doudnabacteria bacterium RIFCSPHIGHO2_02_FULL_46_11
AGGAATCAAGCCCTGAGTACTCGCAGAGCGTGATGAATTACCTGCAGAAAATGCCGCCCTTTCCTGACCGTTAAAAGAGGGAAGGGTGGGCCGGAAGATTGCCCCCCAAAAGCGGCAAGGCATAATGGATGAAATCCGGGGTTACCGCGGTTTTTTCCGGCGTTAGGAAAGAAGCGGGCAGATAGCGTTCGCGGTTCGCGATTTTTTCCACAGGCACGGGCTTATAGCTTATTGCGTATTTCGCCCCCTTGCCCCTTTCAAAAGCCACCATCACACCCGATAAACCTTTAAGAGCCCAGCGCACGGCTTCCGCGCCTGCCTGCCGCGCCTCTTTTTGGTCCACCGGCGAAACATAAGGAATGGACATCCGCTGTATCGTGCCGGGTTTGTCAAACCGGGCTCGTACTTTGAGGTAGGCCTCGGTGATGCGGGCCAGATAATTGGCCGCGCCTTCCACGTATTGATGGCCGAAAGCGTCATGCGTGATGCCGCTTTTGCGCGCGCCGATACGGTTGCCTTGGTCGTCGCGGATGGTCTCGGAGATAACGGCGACGCAATAGCCGTGGCGGCTAAGCGATCGGCTGACTTTGCTCAGGAACGACTTTTCATCAAAAGGCACTTCGGGAAAAAGCAGGATATGCGGCGGGTCTGACTCTTTTTTCTTGAGCAGCGCCGAGGCGGCGACAATCCAGCCGGAATTGCGGCCCATCAATTCGATGATTTTGACCGGGTCCACGCGGCGCATGGAACGCGTATCGAGGCCCGCTTCCTGGGTGGTGATGGCCGCGAAACGCGCCACCGAGCCGTAACCCGGGCAATGATCGGTTTCCATCAAATCATTGT
>MFES01000007.1:4923-5022 GCA_001779955.1 Candidatus Doudnabacteria bacterium RIFCSPHIGHO2_02_FULL_46_11
CCGATCAAGAAAAAATACCGTATATTTGATTTCTTCAGGATTTCGATAACGCGGTATTCTTCATCTTTCGCCAGCTTGTGGCGCGCCGAACCCAGCGCG
>MFES01000007.1:5078-5386 GCA_001779955.1 Candidatus Doudnabacteria bacterium RIFCSPHIGHO2_02_FULL_46_11
GATGAATGTCTCGGAAAAAACTCCGGTGATGCCGTTTTCGGCACCCAGGATATGAGTGATGGCCTTGGCGCCGCGCGCGGCCTCGACAATGCCGGCAAGACTTTGATTGATGACGGCCGTGCAGCCGCCCGACTGCGCCACCAGCGCCTTGCCTTTCAGAATGAATTTGTAGGAAGATGCCATAAATTTAAATTGGCGTACATGATACACATAAACCCGCCCGGAAAAAAGAAATTAGTTGAACCCCGGGAAGGGGAATGTTACCTTAATAGCCTAAATAGACTTTAAAATACTTAATTATCCTTGCC
>MFES01000008.1 GCA_001779955.1 Candidatus Doudnabacteria bacterium RIFCSPHIGHO2_02_FULL_46_11
CACCCACGCTCACTCTAACTATAGAGTTAGCGGTTAGGGTAGTACCATCATCCAACTGGGTGTCGGCTACAACGGTCAAAGTTTTGGTTTGACCAGCCGGAACGACGAAGGTATTGCCTAAAGCAAAGCTAGTATCATCGTCGGTGGCGCTGGTGATAGCCGTGTCAGAATCGGTGAAGTTGGTATCGTCAGTGTTGTCGTAGTCGAGATCAGCCGTAGAGCCAACCTGGACGCCGTCAACATACAACTTGCCGTTATCCAAGCCTCGGTCATCAGCCGAAACAGTTACGACTGATTCCACAATAATAGTGGTAACCTTAACGGCCTCGCCGGCGGCGGTAAAGCTGAATTTGGCCAAGGTCTGGCCGTCAGCGTTTAGGGCCACGTTGCCGGACGGGGAGTCAGAGGCTTTGCCTACGGTTAGGGAGCCGGTGCTGATAGAAGTACCGGAACCGGTGGTAGGCTCAAGGATGGATAAGGTGTCGGTCTGATTCGGCTTCAACCAAATATTGTAGTTGGTGTCTTTAGCCGCGATGTCAGACGACTTCCTGATGGTGAACTTGAAGGATCGGCCGGTACCGCCGACTATATCGGCATGAACCGTTACAGTCTTGGTCTGGCCGGAGGTCAAAGTTATCGGCGCGCCGGAGAGGTCAAAGAGAACCTCGTTGTTAGCGCCGATTTGCATGGTCGCGCCAACCTGGACGCCATTGTACTTAAGCATGATGTTCTGCAAGTCAGTCGCAGAAATCGTGCCAACCATGGTCAAGTTGATCTTAGAAACGCTGATGGCCTGATCAGCCGAGACCAGGTTGAAGCGCCAGACTTCCTCATTGAGGTCGCCCGGGTCAACCGAGGCCGGATAAGTGGTCAGAGCGTTGATGGTAAGTTTGCCAAGATCGCTAACCTGGGCCGTGGTCATGGTGTTGCCGGAAACCGGGAAGGAGCCGCCAACAGTGGCGCCACCACCCAAGACAACATCAGCCGCGGCATTGACCATCAAACCAATGGTTTTGCCGGCGGTTGTACCGTTGGCCAAATCCATCTTAACCATAACGGTCTTGGTGGAATTGGCGGAAACGGTGAACAGACCAGCGGCATTGGTGAAGGTGGCCACGCCGTCAGAGTAAGAGGTCATTTCAGCCAAACGGACAGAACCTTCGTATAGATATACGTTGGAAACATCCGTGTTGGCGGAAACGCCGAATCTCTTGACTTTAACAGTCGTAACAGTAGCGGCGCTTGAGCCGGCCATGAAGTTGACATTTAGCATGTCAATTAGGGCCTGGGCTCCGTCGCCGGAAACGGTGTCAGCAATGATTGTGCCGGAAGCGGGCTGTGTGGCCGCGCTAACCGTAACTGCGCCGGTCGAAACCGGCGGAACAACAGTGCCGTCATCTACCAAGGAACCGCCGTTGTTGCGGGCCGCGGCATTGGCCAAAGTGGCCAGCGCGACATCAGACGCGTTTGCGGCGACTACATGGGAGAACTGCCAACCATGGGAGTTAAAGACATCCATGGAAGGAACGCCAGCCTTACCGTTCGAACGAACGTACCAAACGGTGCCGCCATCCAAAACCAGAGAACCGGATGGGTGGGCAGCGGTGGCAGAATCAATCACGGCGCCGGTGCTGAAATCAGCGGTGGAGCCGGTCATGAGGTTTGCAAAGGAGAAACCAAGGCCCAAGAAGACAGAAGCGGAGGTAAAGCCGCGCTTTGTGCCTTCGTTGACCATGTAGACTGTACCGCCGTCATTGACTAAGGTACCGTCTGCGAACATCATCGCAGAACCTGTGGCCAAAGCTCGATCGCCGTCAGTTGCGGCCGGAAGACCGGCGAAACTGTAGCCATGTGAAAGGAATTCATTGGCTGTGCGGAAACCGCGCTTCTCACTGGCTCCGATGTACCAAACTGTGCCGCCGTCTAAAACAACGGTGCCTTCAGTGTGGCGTTGAGCAGCTTCGGCGGTGATGATTCCAACACCGGCCCAAAGCAAAGTTGCAAAGGCCAAAAATGACAAAATCACTTTTGCGCCTGAACTTTCTCGTAAACTACGCATTTATTAATTGAGTCGCAGATGCATCCTGTGAGTATCTTGTAACCCTTCGATAAACTTGGGGTGCCAAGAGGCACGGGTGCATCTGAATTTTACTGTGCCTTGCGTCTGCGAAGGGTCGCGAAGCGACAACCTATCACAGCAAGCTTGGCTTACTAATTATTGGGTTTGCTTTAAGAGGGACGGATCTCGCTTTGCCAAATGGCAATTTGAGATCGCTGACAAACAGGATCGACCGTGAGTTCCTTTCTTAGTAAAAGTTTTACTTTTACTAATTATTAGGGTCCGCCATAGAGAGAAAAAGACGGACAGTTGGATGCGCTGTTTGCCAGAGCACTTTTTAGGCGCTCTAAAATTACCCTAATTAAGGCATCTGATAAGTAAGATAAGACTTCTGCCTGTCGCGGTTTTGACGGCAGGATTCAATTGTCAAAAAACAGTCCGCTAATCACCACACCAATCGTCAAATAAACCACATTGGCCTTTTCAAGGATTGGTCTGGGGACAAACAACAAAATCCACGCCAATTTGACGTGAACTGCTTTGGTAGGTAAGACTAATGCCCTTTCATCACTATTGCCTTTCTTAAATTAATTATTTAATTTTTATTCTAACGAATTATACCATATTACCATATCATCCTGTCAATTTAGGCCTTTTTAGGCTTTTTTAACTCGAAAAATAGGTGTTTTTGGCTATCTGCTATATAGACAGTCCAAGGTCAGTGATTGTTACAAAATAAAGCTCAAAATATCTAAATAAAAAATAGTACAAACTAAACTAACCATGCTGATTTTACAATATCCGCACAGATATTAGAAGAGATTCAGGTTATTTTTTGTTTTTAGCTCAGTTTCTAGGACAAAGAACTATTTTATTTATTATAACACCAATGCTTACCATTTTCCTGTGGACAGTGCCAACTGCTGAATTCCGCGGCTTTGCGAAAAATGTTAAATTTAAGAAATATGAAACGCTTGAAGCTAAAACTTAAAGGAAAAAAGGTGCTGGCTGACAAAACCATGGCTTTCCAGTTCGACCTTAAGGGCGCTGACTTCAAGTTCATTCCCGGTCAGTATATCGGCGTTTATTTCGAAATATTGCTAAAGAAAGACCCGCTTGGCAACATTAAATCATTCTCGATGACAAGCACGCCAAGGGATAATTTTTTGGAGGTTGGCATGCGCATGCGACCAAGCGGCTTCAAAGAAACCCTTGATTCAATAAAAATAGGCAAAAAAATAGAAATTGAAGGCCCTTACGGCCAATTTACCCTGCCTGATAGCGCTAAAAGGCCGATTATTTTTATTGCCGGAGGGATTGGTATTGCCCCTTTTGTTTCTATAATCAAGCACGTTACTGAAAATAATCTGCCGTACAAAATAAAACTTTTTTATAGCGATAAAAATCTAGGCTCAATGACCTACCTGTCAGATTTGGAAAAATTCAAGAAAAAAAGCGAGGGGTTGAATTATATAATTACCCTGACCGGTAAAAATTTAAAAAACTGGCAGGGGAGTACCGGGCGAATAAATAAGCGACTATTAAAAAATCACCTGGTCAACGTTAAAAATCCCCTGTTTTATATTTCCGGCTCGCCCGATATGGTTTATGACATCAGACAGCTTCTGCTTAGCCTAAAGTATAAAGAAAAAGACATTAGAGCCGAGGAATTCGCCGGATACTAAAAAACTCCCTTAGCGGAGTTTTTTCTTGGGCCAATCAAAACTTTTAGTTGCTATTTTTTATAGCTTGAACATACCTCATTAGCTTGGGTCCCGATTCCAACTTAAGAAATTCCTCCGGTGTTACCCACTTATAATCATTATGCTCATCAGATAATTTAACGTTGCCGTTAATTGCAAGACATTTATAAGCTAGGGTCAGCCAATGCACACCTTCATGATCAATACGAGCCGAGGCGTCAAATATTTTCACGTCTGTAACGTCAAGGCCTGTTTCTTCTTTTACTTCTCTAACAATCCCCTTTTCTGGCTCTTCTCCGTAATCCAGATCACCACCCGGTAAATCCCAGGTATTAGGTCGCACCGGAGCGGTTTCTGTTCTAAACAAAGTCAGTAGCCTTCCTTCTTTATCAAGAACAACGGCTTTCGTAGAGACTCCGCACAGCTTATTTTCCGTTGGCTCATCCATAAAAATATGATATTAAAAAACCGCCTCAAAGGCAACTTCATGGTTTTTCTGGAGCGGGTAGGGGGAATATCACTGCTCGGCCAGCCTTTCGGCGATGGCCTGCGCTCTAAAACCCCTCGGTTTTAGTATTTCCGCAACGGGAAAACTTTCGTTTTCCCGACCCCTTTCCCGTTCGACTCCCTCGCACACCTTCAAAGAAAAAGAGGCCATCTGACGATGATCACTTTTTCTTGGAGCGGGATACGGGAGTCGAACCCGTGCCACCTGCTTGGAAGGCAAGCGTACTACCGTTATACGAATCCCGCTTATTATAATAGCCGTTTTACAAGGGTGCAGCTTGTTCTAACAAGCTGCTGTCTAGATTTGTGCAGCCGGTAGGCTGCTCCCCTCCTTGCAGGCTCGCCTGGTTCGCGCGAAGCGCGACGACCCTACCAACGGTACTTTTCTAAATCAACCTTATAAATGTTTTCAGGGGTTAGTTTAACCTCTACCCCCTCTTCTTGCAACAATCCGGCCTGCAATGCGGCGCTGTGTTCTCTGCAGGTTGTAGATATCTCTCCCCTAGCATTTATGACCCGGTGCCAAGGAACTGCTTCCCAGGTCAGACCTCGGGATTTTTTTGAGGTCTGACCTGAACTTTGATCCATATCATGCAAGGCCCAGCCTACCATCTGTGCGCCGCGCGGACTTCCCACCATTACCGCGACCTGGCCATAAGATGCCACTTTGCCCTTGGGTATGGCTTTGACGACCTTATAAATTTCCTTAAACGTTGCCATTTATTTAACCAAGGCGCTTGTCACAAAAGTTTCGACAAAGGCCGCAATTACCAAAAGGAAAATGATGAGCGGCAAAAACCGCAAGATTAGCTCGCAATCGGTTTTAAATACTTGCCATCTGTTGCCCGCGTTTTCTTTTCTTAAATAATTTACGCCCCATTTCATAGAAAGACCGGCGGCAATAAAAAGCGCGGAGAGCTCGAATATCCCGTGAGGAATTAAGGCTGCGGCGGCAAAACCCAAACCTTTCAGGAGCAACTGGTTAGACTCGGCCAAAAGATAGGCCAGTATATAGCCTACCAAAAAACCGTTAATCGCCATTACCAATAACGGTATAACCCCCAAAATTACGCCGCCGATTATGGCCAGGACAGTGGCATTGAGGTTGTTAATAAAAATTTTTCCGGCCAGGGAGGAGCTCGGCGTGAAATCACCGCCTATTTTGTCGGCCAATGTTTTAACTATCTGTTCGATAAATTGGGGCGCGGCCATGTGAACCAGCCCGCCGATAAATATAAAAACTAAAAATGTCAGGGCTGCTCTCTTTATCCAAACCCAATTATTTTTTAACTCGTCCTTATAAAATGAAAATATTCGCATATTTATATTTATTTAATTGGTCGCCGCTCATCTTTGATGAGCGAGCCTCGCCCCTTCGGGGCGGGGGTGCTAAACATTATTTTTAATTTTCTTCTACCTACTCCACTTTACTTTACAGTGCTTGCACTGCGAAACTCGTGTTACGGGTGAAGCAATGGTCGGGGTGCCCAGAATCGAACTGGGTCAACCTGCTCCCAAAGCAGGCGTACTGCCGGTATACGACACCCCGTAGCGAAGTGTAACGGAGCGATATTGAAATGTGACGGCGGTGGCCGTCTCTTATGGATGCAAGGTTACCCTGGTCCCGAGCGTTAGCGAAGGTATCTTACACCCCGATACTTACCCATTATGCCGAAAAAACCAAGGTTTTTCAAGAATGCTGTTATAATAAATCCATGAATTGGAGCCGGTTACAAATTAACCACCACATCAAAGCCGCAAAATTGCTCGCCATAATTAATGCTGAAATTTTAAATTTCATTAAAAATAACCCAGCCACTTCTGAACTTCAAGTTCAGAATTTTGCCTTAAATAAACTTAAGCAACACAAACTCAAAAACGAAATAGCTAAACCCATTATCGCCTTTCGAGAAAATACCTCCGAAGTCCACTACTTCCCAACTCCCAAAACCAACAAAAAATTAAAGCCGGGATCGCTAATACTTATCGATATTTGGGCAAGACTTAATATCTCGGGTGCCCCCTATGCTGATATGACCTGGATGGCGCAGGCAAAAAGTTCAAAATCCAAACTTCAAACTTCCAAATTTAAGAACCACGCAAATACAGTTTTTGAAGCAAGGGATAAATGTTTAATCCACCTCAAAAGAGAATTACGAAATGACAGAATACCTAGCGGATATGAACTCGATGCCGTTGCCCGCAATTTTATAGATCGAGCCGGTTACGCTGGCAGATTTCTGCACGGTACCGGCCATGAGCTCGGGGTTAGCTCCCCTCATGGGTTGGGGCGCAAAATTAATCCTAAAAACGAATACCCCATAAAAATAAATATGGGTTACACCATTGAACCCGGAATTTATTTAGACAAGGAACTCGGGGCCAGAACCGAAATAGATTTTTATATAGATAAAAATAAAAAACTAGTGATTACTACCCCAGTTCAAAAAACTCTTACCATAATTTAATTAAAAAAAGCCCGCCGCCCCCGAAGGAGCGGCGGGCAAGATCCGGTTGGCAAGACACATCCTCGCCCGTACCGGACCAGCCTAACGGCTGGCGAGGCGCTCGCCGCGACATGCGGCCCGGCCCGATGTTACCAGCACGTTAGGCACACGGTCAGCGTTGGAGTCATCAGTACTCCTGCCGACCGCTACAGCTGGCCTATAGGCCGAAGAATGGCATCCCTCGCAACTGGAGGGTTCGCCCGATTTCTCCGGCTCATAGGCCGTCGCGCGCCGACGACGATCAGACGATGATCGCGCCGGTGCCGCCGCAATGGGTGAAAAAAGACATGGTTGCCGGCCGAGCCGGCGATGCGCGTGAGCGCGGGGTCATTTCGAGCCTCCTGGTGAGTTGGCGGCCGAGGCCGCTGAATGGAACGTGTAATTTATAGTATACTCTTAAATTCAGTATTTGTCAAGGCCTATTCAAACCCAATAAAAATAGCCCTTTTAGGGCTTCTTAACTTTAAAAAATAACAATTAAAAAACTAAAACAAAAGGGTGATTAAAATTAAAGCAATAAAAATCATGCCAAAAACAGTAGCAATGACAAAGATTATTGGCATGAAATATGGTCCGGGGTTCGGCATATGAGTTAGTAAGTAGTGAGTAGTAAGTAGTAAGTAGTAAGTAGTGAGTAGTAAGTAGTGAGTAGAACGAAGTTATAATCATTCTAACATAAAAAAAGCCCCTAAAATATCCCAACCCCGGTGGGAGCAGGGACTTGTGAGAAAAATGTCGCGCAGGCCGACGGGCCGAGCGAAAAGAAAGATTAAAGCATTAATCTATTCTGTTTTTTCGAATAAGTCCCTGCGACCCCCATCACAAAACGAAAAGATCTGCCCTCTTCTCTAAAGGCAGACCTTTCCGGTGTTTTTGTTTTTCCAAAGCTTGTGCCTTGGTGCGACCGATCTTGGCTTTGAGTGCCAAAAACCAGTCTTTCCGATCCGCCGTTCGCCAACTGGCGGCGGTGGCCGGCTCTCTCCCTATTAACGGATAGTAAGTTGACTCAAAGGGGGACACCCTTATCGCTTCGCTTCAGGGGTTTCCCCCTTCCGACACTTCTCGGCTTCGCCTGCGAGGCTACCTCCCCCTTCCATAGTTGTCCTTGATCGGAAATAAATTCCGATCTGCGGACTAGACAATGGATTTACTAAGCGCGGACTGCATCCTTCAAGCCTTTGCCGGCCTTGAACTTAGGAGCGCGGGAAGCGGCAATCTGAATCTTCTCACCGGGTCTCTGCGGATTAACACCCATGCGGGCGGCGCGCTGAACAACGGTGAAAGCGCCAAAACCAGTGATGTTTACCTCGTCGCCTCTCTTCAAAACATCAGTAACAACGTCAATAAAAGAGTTGAGCATTTTTTCTGCTTCGCCCCGGGCAATGCCCATGTGTCCTGCGAGAGTGTCTATAAACTCTGACTTATTCATCCTGTATAGTTACCTCGATAATCTTGGGTTTTTGTGTTCAACCCAAGGTTAATGAAGTTTTTATTTATCCTTTCTTGTATCCTGTATTAATTTACTTAGTCCCAAGATTGATCAAGAGAACAATCGAGGAACTTATACAGGATTCATATTATTCCTTTTTATCGCCTTCCGCCGACTGGCGGAGGCCATGAAAAATTATTTATTAAATCATCTTTTACATTTTACCAAAAAATGCAACGTTCCGCAAAGAAAACCCTTCATTCTGTGGAAAAATCCATTTTTGGCGGCTGATTCTATAATTATAGGCAATTCCCGTTCTTCCGCAATCACGCCTGTGGATTGCGAACCCGTGGCCTGCGAATCACCCGCCACCACTCCGCTCACAATCTCGGCCTGCTCAACTCTTGTCGTACGCGCCGCGGAAACGGCAGGCACGGACGCCAAAGGAGCTGCCAAATATATGTTCACAGCTTCAGCCTGCACAACACCTTCCGGTCTGACCAACTTCAAATTTTGCCAACTAGACCTTCGGACAGCCAAGCCGGTCGCTTCTTGGCTTAAAATAAGTTCTGATTTTGGCGCAAGGCTTGCGCCATTGGGAAAAGAATAAACCGAGGCATTAAGCTCCAAACGCCAAAATGACAAGTTTAGCCAGTTTTCCTCGTTATTGCGAAGCCTTATAGACGAAGAAATATCTTCACTCGCCAGTTCAACCCCGCTTATAACAATATCGCGCGCCTGGCTGGCTGTCGTATTTTCCGCGCCAAAGGTAGGAAGATTGTTTATTTGCCATTCGTCAGCGAAGCGCGAAAACGATTTGTTGTCGGAAAGGGCCGGCACGACCACCTTCGCCCGTTCTATTTCATCTGGAGAAAGCAGGCGTATTTCATCACCGGTATTGGTAATGGTGAACGAGCCTTCCGGAAGTTTTACGGCGAGCAGTCCGCCGGCGGCAATTTTATGACCGCTTGGCAACTTGTAAGCATTGGCGCTTTTTGTTTTACCGGCATCATCCAAAAACCAGCCGGCCAAATCAACCTCAACCGTGCCGATATTTTTCAGCTCGACCCACTCCTCGCCTTCGTCTGATCCCTTAGGGTTGCCGAATACTTCGTTAAAAATTATTTTTACATCTTTATAAGCATCATCCGGCTCTTCTTGTTCATTGCCGTCGCCTTCTTCAACTTGATCAATACTAAACTGGTTAGCCAAATCCGGAGTAACAATATCTGTCCACCGCCAAGTGCCTGAAGAATCTTTGGCATAAGTCGCGCCTTCTGCGCTCTTTCCTGAAAAACTTATAATATCCTGAAGCGCCTTGTCGGCGTCGAATAAACGCAGGGTTTCGCCTGTGTTGTTGATGGCCAGCTTGCC
>MFES01000009.1:0-2559 GCA_001779955.1 Candidatus Doudnabacteria bacterium RIFCSPHIGHO2_02_FULL_46_11
AGAAAGTAGACAATTTTCATAAAACCAACTACTAGCTACTTACTACCAACTAACAAATATCGCACCTTTATGAACCGACCCAAAATAGCCTGCCCGCCGTAGCCTCGGCGGAGGCTGGGTCGGTTTTTTGTTTTCTCAATTATTTTGCCTATTGCCCACAGTTTTCATAAATGTAGTAATGGGATCCGGTTCAGCGTCTCCCCATCTTAATACGGGGCCGGCGGCACAAGTCTTCGTTCCAGGGTCAGGGTCTTTAGCAATTTCCAAGCGGTATAATATGACATACCCCTGACCATTTCCACACTGGGAGAACCAGTCCTGGAACCTGGCATTGTAGGCGTAAGCGTGACTACCGGTAAAAAGCCAACCCGCGGTTTGCGCCGGATCAATGGGAACGCGGGCCATGTAAGGCGCGAGCGCTGTTTGTAACGAGGCCCAACTACTATCATTACTTAATGTCCATTCTGACCGACCCGGAATTATGCTACCACCCGAAGCGGGATATCGGCCATTAGCCTCATAATATTGCTGCAAAGCAGTTTGAATAGCCTTTATATCCGTGTGTCTCTTGGCATCCCGCGCTTTGGCTCGGGCGCCGTTCACGGCTACAACCGTCACCGAAGCCAAAAGGCCGATAATGGCGATAACTACCAAGAGTTCAACGAGTGTGAAGCCGGATTTTTTAAAAAAATTTTCTGTCACTTAGAAAAATTTACTTATTAAAATAAGTAAGAGTTTTGATTGCAGTATTGGCGCCGGTGCCGCCATATCGGAAAACCGTTACACCATTTTTACATGCCTTGCCACCTGGATCAGGCCCTTTGGGGATTTCCAAAAAATATACGAGTTGATACCATTGCCTATCCCCGCAAGGCGCGAACATGTCGCCGCTATAGTAACTATAAAGATGGGCGCCAGCACCGGCCCAAGTGCTGGTTCCATAAGGAACTTGTGTCGGGTCAGTCGGCAAACGTGCCATATAGGGAGCAAGGGCCGTCTGAAGGACATTCCAACTACTATCACTACTCGCCGACCAATCGTCAAGCCTTACTGACCCCCCGGAAAGCGGATACTGCCCATTATCCTCATAATATTGCTGTAAAGCAGTTTGGAGTGCTTTTATATCCGTATGTCTCTTGGCATCACGGGCTTTGGCTCGGGCGCCGTTCACCGCAACAACCGTCACCGACGCCAAAAGCCCGATGATAGCAATTACTACCAAGAGTTCAACGAGTGTGAAAGCATAATTTGTTTTGGACGAAAAATGCAAGAATTTGAAATCTGATTACTGATTTATTTGTTTGTTTCCTACTGTTTTTTCTATAGTATTGAGACCACTCCCCCCATAGCGCAGAACGGGTGACGCGCACCGATTAAAACCTGGGTCTGGTCCTTTTGGTATTTCCAATATATAAACAATAAAATATTGCTGTTGGTCGCATTCGTCAGGACCATTTGAGTTATACGAATAGACATGAACACGGTCTAATGGCGACCCCGACGCAGGTTGCGCCGGATCAATAGGTAACTGCGCTAAATAAGGTGCCAGTTCAGTTTGTAAAGTACTCCAAGTACTCTCATTACTCAAACTCCAACCTGGAAGGATGCCTGTAGGTATTCCCGAATCCGGATATTGTCCATTATCTTCATAATACAATTGTAAAGCGGTCTGAAGCGCCTTAATGTCTTCATGCCTTCTTGCATCCCGCGCGCGGGCGCGGGCGACGTTAACCGAGGCATAGGTAAAAGACGCCAAGAGACCGATAATGGCAATTACTACCAATAGCTCAACGAGTGTGAAAGCTAAATTTTTATTTTTTGTTTTGTGGTTTACTAAAAACATTACTTCGAATCAAACTCGGCTAAGCTCGGTGCCGATAATTATAACTTTTTATGGATATACATAAATAATCATAATAAATTTATAAAATCCTTGTCAGTCAAACCCGAGGCCTTTATAATGCTCCGCAAGGTACCGGGTTTTAAATCTTTATTATGCACGGGAACGGTTATGCCAACATCGTCTTTAACAAAAATCCGATGGCTGCCCTTTTGCCTGATAAAAATAAAACCCACTTGTTCTAAAACCCGAATAACGTGCTTGGGTTTTAAAGCGGGAAACTTAGTCATAAAATTCGAGGCTAGACTCGCACTTTAACCGGCGCGACAATTACACTTTGATCTTCCGGCTTTGTGTTCTTCATAGTTTCCAGGTAAAGGCTGGCAGCTTCTTGGATGTTCGCCACAGCCTCTTCAAACGAATCTCCTTCGGAAATACAACCGGGCAAGGCCGGAATGATCGCGGTAAAGCCACCGTTTTTGCTACTTTCCTCAAAAACCGCCGTATATTGATAAACTTTTTTCTCTAACTTCTTAACCATAAAATTAATATACCATATCCATATCCTTAATAAAACCAACTAAAAACAGCTTTATTATCGCTACCTCGGCGAAGGCGGAGGTCGTGGCTACGGCCACCTTGGGACGGCCTGCTTCTAACGGGGTGAAGGCTTTATTTTTTATTTTAAACATTTTTATTTTGCTTTATTGCCAAGGGTT
>MFES01000009.1:2567-9630 GCA_001779955.1 Candidatus Doudnabacteria bacterium RIFCSPHIGHO2_02_FULL_46_11
GCTTTTTACACCCGTGCCATACTGCAAATAAACGCCATTGCATTGCACTACACCCGGATCCGGACCTGTTGGGTTCTCCAATCTATAGATAAGTACGTAGGCATTGCGATAGCAATCTACATTCGTGTTCAAAGAGCGATAGGCATAACTGTAAGAGCTTGGCCCGGTAAGCGGGGTGCCGGTTTCCGATTGGGCCGGGTCAACCGGCAAACCTGCTAGATACGGCCGTAGGGCGTTTTGCAGGGTATCCCAGCGGCCCAAGTCATTACTGCTTGAACTCCAAGCCACCGAAAGCGGGTAGCGATTGTAGACGCTGTAATATGCTTCTAGGGCAGTTTGGATGGCCTTAATATCCTTCTGCCGTTTGGCATCACGCGAGGAAACGCGCGATGAGCTAAAAGCCGCTATTGCCACAGCAGAAAGCAGACCGACAATGGCGACGACCACCAACAGCTCAACCAGGGTGAACCCGCTATGAATTTTATAATTTAAAATTTTCAATTTTCGAACACTTCTCCGCTAAAGCTTCAAAGTGCGCCGCAATCTGATATTGCTTGCCCTGCGAAGCTTCGGAGGAGCGTAGTGGGGTTTAGAAATTACCAGCCCGCTTGGACTTCGTCCAGGCGAAGTCTGGCGGGGAAATTAAAAATTAGTAAATTAATTTAATAGTTCTTCCCATCATTCTAGACAATCAGAAACCCCCCACCAGCCCGAACCTCCGCCGGGGGTTCTATATTTGCAAGTACCGCTTTCGAAGTAAATTAAAATACCGTAATTCAAACCATTATCCGCCCAAACATATTCATAATTCCCGCCTAACGGGTTGCCCGGATCCTTCGGCACCGAACCCAGATAAGCCGGAATAACCACCGGTGAAGCGCCGTTAAAAGCCTCGGCAATCGGGTAGCCAATTCCGGCCACGCTGTAAGTCGGGTAATGGCCATTTCGCTCGTAATACAATTCCAAAGCGGTGCGGATGGTTCTCACGTCCACCCGCCGCCTGGCGTCGCGCGCGCGCGATCGCTTACCGCCAACGGCGGTAATGGCCACGCCGCTGATAATGGCGATGATGACTATTACAATCAGCATTTCTACTAAAGTGAAGCCTTTGGTCGGGCTTTTATTTTTTTTAAAAATATTTATCATTTTATTTTTTAATCCGGGCAGTTGAGTACGAATGGATCAATAGATGCTGCACCAGAAGTTCTATAAGCGCACATCGCGCCTAAATTTTCATAATCAACCCCTATCAGATAATCTTGCCCGTTATTGTCCCAACCATATTGGTAATGCGTTTGCGAGCCGCCCTCGTTATTTGGTGCAACCGGCACCTTCGCAATATATGTAGGTACTAAAGGCGGTTGCGGCGACGGCAGGTTGCTAAGATAGTAAGTCAACTGGCCGGTGCTTCTGGCCGCCGAAGTCGTTCTCGGATAATGCCCATTACGGTTATAATAAACTTCAAAGGCATTACGCAGAGTTTTAATATCGGCCCGGCGCTGGGCATCGCGCGCATCAGGCCCGGTGCGGCGCAAAGCTACGGCCACGACGCCGGACAAGGTGGCGACTATGGCAACCACCACCAGCATTTCAATTAAAGTAAAACCTGCGGTTTTGCTGCGGTAGGTTGTTGCCTCCGGCAACCCTTCGGAGCCCCGAGGCGCAGTAAACCCTCCCTTGCGGTGCAAGGTAACACCAAATTTTGGTGTGAGGGTGAAGCCAATTTTGTTTTTGTATCGCTTTGCAAACATTTATCGAATCAATTCCATGAATTGCCGCTCATTAAGTATTGTAACACCTAATGCCTTAGCCTTCTCGAATTTGCTCCCCGGCTCGTCGCCTACGACCAGATAATTGATTTTTTTCGAGACTGTGTCTGACCATTTGCCCCCTAATCGTTCAATTTTTTCCTTAGCTTCGTCTCTGCTCATGGCCGATAAACTGCCGGTCAGAACCAACGACTTTCCCGTGAGCTTACCTCTGCCCGGGCCTGGATGAAATTGCTTCACCTGCAAGCCGGCTTTTTTTAAATTGCGGATTTCTTCCTTGACCTTGTCCGAAATGAAAAATTCATAAATACTCTTGGCTACAACCGGCCCAATGTCGCCAACTTTTTCCAGTTCTTCCAGAGAAGCCTTCACTATATTTTCGAGCGATTGAAAATTTTCCGCCAGCGCATGAGCCGTCTCCCAACCGACATTGGGAATACCAAGGGCAGACAAAAATCTGGACAGTTCAACTTGTTTTCGCGTTTTTAGGGCCTCTATTAAATTACCGGCGCTCTTTTCGCCCAGCCGTTCCATTTCAGCCAAATCCTCCTCGCGTAATTTCCAAAAATCAGCTGGTTCCTGCACCATCCCCTCTTCAAAAAAACGCTCAACCAATTTACTGCCCAAGCCAACAACGTCCAATCCGGCCTTTCCGACAAAATGCTGCAAGCCTCTGATTCTCTGGATACTGCAATTTTTACCGGTGCAACGATAATCCGCTTCCCCTAGAATTCTTTCCGTGGGACTTTGGCAAATTGGACAGTTTTTCGGCATTGAAAACTTTTTTTCTTTGCCGGTTCGGAGTTTTGGTAGAACTTCGACTATTTCCGGAATGACATCCCCGGCCTTATGCAAAACCACGGTATCGCCAATACGGATATCAAGCTCATTTATATAGTCTTCGTTATGCAAAGTAGCCCTTGTCACCGTGGAACCGGCTACCTGAACCGGCCGCAAAACCGCCACCGGCGTCAATCTGCCGGTGCGGCCGACTTGCACAATAATATCTTCAACTACCGTAGTCGCTTTTTCCGGTTCAAATTTGGCCGCTATGCTAAAACGCGGCGCTTTGCCGGTATAGCCCAAAGCTTCCTGATGCTGCCGCAAATCAAGCTTTACCACCACGCCGTCTATCCAATAATCTTCGTCGGCCTTATGTTCTTCCCAATACTGCCAATAATCTATAACCTGTCCTATGTTATGGACAATCTTGTGATGACGGTTCACCTTAAATCCAAGTTCGCTCAAGGCGGCCAATTCCTTATGCTGGTTGTCGGGCAATTTGAAATTCGCAGCCGACAAATCGTAAATAAAAGTGTCTAATTTTCGCGCGGCCGCGATTTTTGGGTTAAGCTGCCTGATGGTTCCTGCCGCAGCATTCCGCGGATTGGCAAATTCCGGCAGATTTTTTTGTTTTTGTTCACGGTTAATTCGCTCTAGCTCTTTTTTTGAAAGCCAAATTTCTCCCTCAACCACGACATCTGCATTCCGGCGAAGTCTAAGAGGAACACTGTCAATCGTGCGAACGTTTAAAGTTACATCCTCCCCTACTAAACCGTTGCCTCTGGTTGCGGCTGTAACCAACAAGCCTTTTTCATAAGTTAAAATAAGGTGAAGGCCGTCGATTTTTAATTCGCAATCATAAGAAAGTTGGCCCGGTTTATGGCCGAAAATCTTGGCCAGGCCCGACTGATTTCTTTCGTCCCAAGCGATAATCTCGTCTTTAGTAAAAGCGTCGTTTAATGACCATTGGCGAACCTTGTGCGTTACCTTTTTAAATTTTGCCAAGGGCTCTCCGGCCACGCGCTGGGTTGGCGAATAAGGTCTAACCAAATCTGGATACTTTGCTTCGATGGCCTTAAGCTCTCTAGTCAGTGACTCATATACTTCATCGGTGATTTTTGGATCATTTAAAACATGATAGCGGTATCGCAAATCGGCAATCTCCTCGCGCAGCTTTTCCGCCCGTTTTTTCGCTTCACTTTTGGTCATTTTTTCTATATCAAAATTTGCCATATTTGCCACTTTTCCACTTACTAAATTATATCATTTAGGCTATACTAAGGATAGAAATAAATTTTCTACCCAGAAAAAAAATACTAAATGGACATCTTCCGAAGCACCAAGCGCGTCCGCCTCTCGCCCAGACTGGCGCGCACCATTGGCCGGCCCGAAATGGACGAAAAACTATTCGCCGCCAAGGTGGTCTTCGTCAGTATATTAGCCTTTGTTTTATTCTTCGTTATCTCCGGATCGCACCAAAACAACGTCTTAATAAAAAACGCCTCGGACGCCGAAAGTAGAGAAGTTGAGGGTCATGTCCTAGGAGCAAACACCAACAATATAGCCAGCTATACGGTACAGCCCGGCGACACTCTGATAGAGGTAAGCCAAAAATTCCAGGTTTACTGGATGACGATTGTCTCGGAAAACGAACTGAAAAGCCCGTACGCACTTCGGCCGGGACAAATACTCCGAATACCCCTGCCACGCAATAAATAGAAAAGACTTAATAAACCGTCCGCCAGCTGGCGGACGGTTTATTAAATGACGCCGAGGATCAGGCTTTGCCTGTTCGAGACTGATTCTGCCCGAGGACACTTGCTCCGCAGGGCAGAAAGATCCTTGTAAGGAAACTGGGGAGTAACTGCCTGTGGCAGTTACGTTTGGGGGAGAAACCATGGGTTTCTATCCCACATGATTTTTTCAAGGAGATGTTCGGGACTCGAGATGACGCGAGGTTATTGCGTCCTGACCCTTGCTTTTTATAGTCACGTAATCGGCAGGCAGGCCCAAAGGACCTGTTGAGAGGTCAGCGCTGTTAATCTCTACCACAAAATCCGTAGCACCTATATTTTCAAGACGTATAACCAACTTTTGACGATCATAATTTGATACGCCAAAACTTCCTGTAAACGGCGAAACCTCATTCTGCCAAATAGCCGTCCCTGTGTTGCAAATAATTTCCTGCCAAGGACAAATATAGAAATTTCCTTCCCCGCTAATAAGCTCAAGACTTAAAGAATTGTAAGGAGGATCATTATCAGGATTATTGGGGTCGTAAACATATATTTCATTTACATTTTCCGCGCCGGGCGTGCCGGCCTCATCTACCGGAACGCTGATTAACACGTTAGCCGGCATGAGATTGCTTTTGCAATATGAGGTGCTGACATCAGTAAGTGTCCCGGAGAGCTCCGTAACAATTTCGGTTGCCGGACTGGCATCACAGTTTCCCTCATAAGAATCAGTCTCGTAATACTCCGTTACCCGCCGGTTATGGGCCCAAAGAGCCTGCTCCATTCCGGCATGGGAACCCAAAATTACCGCTTCGCCGGAAATGGTATTTGATATTTGCCTAATGTGGCGCAAAGCCACGCTCCCGAGGACATAAAGCGAACTCATCATGACTGAAATAATGAGCATGCTCAAAAGCAAGGTGGAACCCTTGCCGGCGACACGGCGGCAATTTCCCTGCCTGCCGTCAGGCATGGCAATTTCCCGCCTACCGGCAGGCACGGTGAATTTCGAATTTTTAATAAACTTAAAACTCATAGGCGCGGGTTGTAAAAGTTGTTTGCAAATTTACGGTGGCGTTTGCCGAGCCAAAACGGCTGGCGGCGTTTGAACTCAAATGCATGATTATAGTTACTGTTTCTTTACCGGGATCATCGCAGACATCATCAGTACACTCCGTCGGGGGAGTGATATAAAAAGTAAGAGAATCGACATTTACCTCGGTATTGGTTAGAGTCGCCTCATTATAACTCCCCGGCAAGCTTGGATTCTCGCGCCTTAGTATAATACTATCGGGCGTTGTCGATGTATCTAAAGATATTTCTTCATCTAAATCAGTTGATCCACGGTAGATAAGATGCAAAGCATCCACGGGATTGCTTACCGTGCCGCCATAAGAAATATAATCAATTCGGCCGTTTCTTATCTCCTTGCCTAAAAGCTCCATAATATATAAACCGTTTTGCTGAAGGCCGCGGTAGGCGCTGCCTCTCTGTTCTATGCGCAGAGAGGTTGAAAACATGGTTATAACGGCCACAGACACTATCGCAAAAATGGAAAGTGAAACCAAAACTTCCATGAGCGTAAAACCCAGGCTAATTTTTAAATTAATAATTTTCAATTTTCAAACAATGTATTAATTTTTCAATATTTTAAGCATTGAGAACTTGTTTAGAAATTACCAGCCCGCTTGGACTTCGTCCAGGCGAAGTCTGGCGGGGAAATTAGAAATTAGTGAATTAATTTAATAGTTTTTCCAGTTTGTCAGCCTATCTTCCACTACGACCTTGCAAGTATCGACAGCTGATTCGGGATCACCGCCCGGTGGCACGGCACATCCCCTGCCGACCCAGGCCACCGTGGAGACGACGCTTAATTCGGGGTTTTGCGTCGTGTAAGGCTCATTGCTGTTTTGCGTAATTTTTATTTTCCTGTAATAAAAAGGCTGAACGCCGCCTGGGTCGCCGGTAAGGTAACTGCCATCGGCCTGTAAATAGAGCGGATAATCCGGCAAGGCTGAATCAAGACTCCAAGAAGAAAATTCAGGGTCAAAAACCGCCTGAATCTGCTTACAGCCGACCGGCAGGCAGGTATCGGTCAAAGCATTGTACCAGTCAAGCCAATTCTTGTAGCAATACTGCTCCGGTGCCAGGTCGCTGCCGCCCGGGTCGTCGTTACCGCAGTAATCCGGACCGCCATTGGCAACACTTAAACTAATCCACTGCCCGTCCCTAACACTCCTTACAACTTCTGTGCCCTCCCGAGCTAAACCCAGAGCCGTCATTTTAAAAACTAACTTATCTTGGGCCGTAAAAGTGTAAATCGTTGTTACGACAATACTAACGATGCCGGTGGTAAATATAAAAATTGCGACAATCGTCTCTATTAGGGTAATACCTCTGCTTTGTTTCAGCTTTTCATTCATTCGATTAGTTTATGTTAATTCTACCCGAGGTGGAGTTGATGCTTACCGTAAAAAAGCCGCTGCCGCTCTCAAAACTAATTTGAAGCTCGCCGCCGGCATCGGTAAAGCTGTCGCCGGTAAATGAAGTATCGCCATAGGGGGGGCGAAAAATAATATCTACCGCGCTCGTAATTACGGACGGCGGGCCGACCAGGGTAATGGTTTTAGCATTGAAATCGGCCGGAAAAGTGCCGCTCTCGATGGTTTTATTATTGGTACAGTTTGTAACGCCTATCTCCGCAGGCTCTACGGCGCAGGCCCGGTAAGTTTGCCCGACCCCGCCCCGCAGGCTAACCCGGTACTCGGCCACGTC
>MFES01000010.1:0-382 GCA_001779955.1 Candidatus Doudnabacteria bacterium RIFCSPHIGHO2_02_FULL_46_11
TGCAACCATTGCCATGCGGTGCTTGGCGAGCACCGCATGCGGGAAACCACGCTCACCAGCGTCGTGGGCCGCCGCGTGAAGTCAGCGGCCTGGTCGCGTAGGCCGAAGGCTTTGACGCCTTCGACAAACCACGGGGGCGGGCCGTCACCCCCGTTGACCAAGCGCTCCCTCGCATCCGGCGGCAGGTTCTTTAGCCACCGGCCCACGGAGCGGCCTCGCGGCCGCTCCGGCGAAATGCCAAGCAACTGAACGCCCAGCATTTCGAAAAACGCGAGGTAATGCTCGCCGAGTTCGGCGAGGTTATCGACCCGAAGAAATTCTCCGTCTTTATCACGGAGATCCTCCGAATACCCCGGCCAAAGGCCAGGGTCTCGGCCCAAAA
>MFES01000010.1:404-2178 GCA_001779955.1 Candidatus Doudnabacteria bacterium RIFCSPHIGHO2_02_FULL_46_11
GGCCTCAACCGCGAGGAAGCCCTGCCAGCGGTCGGTGGGTTTGGCCGACTGCGCCACCGCAGCCAGCCAACACTCCGCGGCAGTGGCGAGGTTACCGTCCCACCAATTCAGCTGACAGGCGTTGAGGGCCTGCCTGGCCGCCCACACAATAACTGTGGGATTGAGGTGACCCCACCTCTTGGTGGGTAAAAGTGACAAAAGCACCGGGACCACAATCCCGAGCTTCCTCATAGCGGCGCACTGCGCTCCGCTCACATATTCCTCCTCCCACCAGGGATGAGGATACTCGGGTGCGGCGCCCCCGAGACGACGGACCAGGGTTTGCTTGAAACCCCACCCGCCCAGGATGGGCAGGCCGGCAGACAAATCCGACGCCCCCCAGCGCCGGACAGCGGCAAGCACCGCCAGGGCACGGGGGCCTTCAGAGTCGCCGAAAGGCCCACGGAAATCCGGCCACTCGGGAACCGCCTGCTCGGCCGCCGCGGCCCAACCGGCGCGGAACTGCGCCGATATAAGAGATAGCCCATACTGGGCCAACTCTTGCTCAAGCTCGGCTTGAGCCTCTTCAACTGCCTTTCCGGCAGTGAACAGGTCAACTCCGTCCCGGTACGACCTAGCTTGCCACGAACTCATGACTTCCTCCTTGCGGCATCACGGCCGCACGAAGGTGATGTCAGCCGCCTACCATCACAGGTAGCCTTAGCGACTAACAGGAGGGTTCCCTCCTCTCAATTCACTTTTTCTCATTTCTGCCGAAGCAAGAATTTAAATGAACTAAGAGAAGGGCGCGTGCAAACCACGCACGCGCCAAACCCATTGATAACTTCATCGGTTTTTTACGTGGCCGAAAAACACGGGGGCTTTAGCGCATTACGCGCACGGGCGCCCCGGCCCGAAAAGGTTCACGCTGTGGAGCTGTAGAACCGCCCCCACAGCGCCGGCAGGATCAACTCGACCCACACCTTCTGGCTCACGTGGAGCAGGAAGGTGGTGTTGGAGATGACCCCCGCCTCCAGGGAGGAGGTGAAACCGGCAGGCAACATCTCCTGCAGGTTCACCTCCGCCTGGCGCGCCTTGACCACGGCGAGGGAAAACTGCACCCCGCCGTGGTTGGCCGCGATCGGTCCGAAGGACTTCTTCTGGACCGTCACGACCACTCCGGGCCGCGCCTCCATGGCCGCCGCCAGGGTGCCGAGGTCGAACCTCGGCGACGCGGTGACGTCCACGATGACCACGCCGGGCAGGATCTCCTGCACGGTCGCGGCCAGGCGGCGCGCCTCGGCCACGCCGGCCTCGTAGGCCTCCACGCCCCGCTCCAGGCGGGCGCGGGCCTCCGGGTCGCCGCCGACCATGGCGACGAAGTCGGCGAAGAGTTTCCCCTTCGCCTCCTCCGAGACCTGCGGCCGGGCCGCGTCGAACGGCGGAAGCGACGCCATCGCGCGCGTCAACAGCAACGCGTTCGGCGTGAGCCGCTCGGCCGTCTGCCCGGCCCGGCCGCCGTCCAGGACGTCGGCGTCCTGGTCGAGGCCGTCGTAGACGACCCCGGCGGCCTTCATGGCGCCGAGGAGCCCGTCCGGGTCCGGGTCGGCCACGATGACCGTCCCTTCCCCGGCGAACTCGCCCGCGGCGACGAGGCCGGAGCAGGCCGGATGCGCGGCCCGGTTGCTCACCACGGCGTTGCCGCCGAGGAGCTCCCGGACGCGCTCGGCCGCGTCCGCGATGGCCACCTCGCGCGGATTCGACCGCGCGGGCGCGTCGTGGTGATCCCTTACCA
>MFES01000010.1:2241-34736 GCA_001779955.1 Candidatus Doudnabacteria bacterium RIFCSPHIGHO2_02_FULL_46_11
GCCACGAGGGCCTCGAGCGTGGCCACCAGGTACTCGGTGGCCGGGGTGTCAATGAAGACCACCCGCCGCGCGCCCTGGGGCAGGGCGCCGAGCACCGCGTCCCGATCCGACGGCGAAAAAAACTTCGCCATCAGGACCGGGATCGCCCCGATCATGACCTTGAACATATAGCCCTTTCTGCCCATCGCAGGGCAAGAAAGTTTACCCGCCGCTCCCATTAAAGGGCGAAAAAGCGGCAGGCGTTGGAACACAATTTAGAGACCCTTAAAGGCCTCTTTCAAATTCATTATTTCGCCCAGGTCAGACCTCTTATCAGTTGAGGTCTGACCTGTAATCTGATGCGAAAATAACTAACTTAAAAGAGGCGGGGACGCGGGCTTTGCCCGACGTCCCCTTCACGCCTCACACTTCCTCCTTTCTCCGGGTCAAAAAAACCGAGAGGTCCCCCTCCTCGAGTTCTTCAACCGTGCCCATGATGACCGACTGCCCGCATCGGAACTCCAAGCTAAGGCTTGGGTCCGACTCGGGGGCGTGCACGTGGAGAGCGAAATACTCCACGGCATACTCACTGGCCAGCGGGTAGTTCAACTCCTCGCTGTCCAGCGCCAGGTCCATCGCCTCGCGCAGCGTTAGCGCGCGCGGCGAATCGAACGCCGCCGCAGGAATCGACATGAGAAAGCGCACGGTCGCGTCTGCGTCCGGCCCTTTCTCCGGTTCCTGCTCCCAGCAGAAATACAGGTGTGGGAAAAAACTCGCTCCCGCATTCCCGCCGGAACTCCGCTCCAACCCCAGGTACACTCCGGCACCTGGCGCCAGTTGGAGGTTTCCCCGGATTTGCTCGGGCTTCAAACGTCTTCCTTCCACAGCTTCCTCCTGCCGCTCCCGCGACAAAAAGATTTCAGCCCCTACTATTTTTCAGGGCCAAGAAAACATTTTAGAGACCAAAAGGCCTCTTTCAAATTCACCATTCGACAAGCTCGTGGCAAACTCAAAAGAGGCGGGGATGCAGCGCAAAGCCGACATCCCCACAAACGCCTACACAGTTCCTCCTTTATGACTACCGCGCTCGGCCTTGCGGGCCGCGCGGTCCGCGTCCGCCCCCAACTCGCCGAGCGTCGTCTCGCTGACGACACCGCCGTCCGCCGGGCGCCACGCCCGGATGACAAACCGGTCTTCCTCGGCTTGCGCCGATTCGACCGGGATGCCGAACTCGCGGACATAGCTCTCCAGGAGCTCATCCGTGAGTTCAAACTCTTCCACCGGGGCGCCGCAGCACCCCGAGTAGCCCCCGGCCCCGTTGCCGGGGTCCATCAGGCAAGCGGAGCAACGCCCGCCTGCAATCGGCGGTCCCCCGCCGAGGACACTGCCGAGGCGATACAACTGCCCCGTCTCGGCATCTCGGAAATAAAATCCGAGATGGGGACCCGAAAGGTCCCGGATATAGCGGGCCATAAGGCCCTCCTTCCTGCCCCTCTCGGAACAGTAAGGGTATGAGGGCTTACTATTTTTCAGCCCCCAGGAACAAATTTTAGAGACCATTATGGCCTCTTTCAAATTTATTATTTCTGCCCAGGTCAGACCTCTTATCAGTTGAGGTCTGACCTGTAATCTGATGCGAAAATAACTAACTTAAAAGAGGCGGGGACGCGGCACGAGGCCAGCATCCCCTTCACACCTCATTATTCCTCCTTTCTTACACTGTCCTCGAACCAGCAACGCTCGAGCAGAGCCAAACCCTGCTCAAGCGTGATGGTGGCGAGGATGACGGTGAAGTCCTCGGGCTCCGCCAGCTGGCCGAGTGTAATGTCGGCCAGTAGCTTGAGGGCGGGGAGTTGGTAGCCTCCTCCTCCCCGCGACTCGAGCTCCAAAAACGCCTTGCGCGGATACCCCCGCTCGGCGTCGCCCAAGGCCACATCCTCTGGGTCGTCGAACCCGGAGATGATAATGGCCCCGACGTCGACGCCCGGTTCAGCCACGGACCCAAGGCCCAGAATCTCCAGCGCCCATGGGCACTGGCCCGGAGCCAACCGAAGATCAACGACCGGGAAACGATAATCCGGAGTACAAGAGTCATGAATCGACCCATATACCCGCGACCACCCGCTTTGCGAGTCCTGCCATGTCAGCTCGAGACTGTCCGGCGACAATCCCGCGGCCACAAGGACCCCAAGAAGAGGCTCATACACCTCCTCGTCCCGAGTCCGAACCAGGTCCTTCCAGACCTGCCTTACGGCCGATCCTTCGACCTGGTCGTTCCAGTACTGCCGAAACGCCTCCTCTCCTTCCTCGGCGAGGAGGGAGAGAAGCTCGTCCGTGTGGTGGCTCTTGTTAGAGCTCATAAAACCTCCTACCGCTCCCGCGGCAAAAGAGTTTGCCCGGAACCGCCGGACGCGGGAAAGGGTACTGCCCTCCACCAAAATCAGGTATACGAATGCCTTAACAAATAGGCACATGCGAATATCCGAGCTTGGTGGAAGGAAACACGCGCCGCAAAGGTGAAGGAAAAATGACGGTTTCGGAAGAGGAAATCAATTGACAGATCAAAGAGAAAAAACTAACCTTAAAATATGGCTGACGAAAATCTCCATCAACCAGTAATTAAAGAATACCTCGGCGAATATACCGAGAAAGTTTTATTGCCAGCCATGTCTAATTTACTGGATGAGAAGTTCGATGAAAAACTCGAACCCTTAAAAACAGATATTCAGAAACTGCGCAATGAGATGCAGGCCTTGTCGGCCAAGGTTACCAATTACTTGGAGCTTTCCGACAAACGCTATCTGGAACTAAAATATCGCAATACTGTTGTTGCCAAATGGGTCAAACAAATCGCCGACAAGGCTGGCGTGGAAATCGATCTGGCCGAACTGGAAAAATATTAAACCATAAATTTTCTGATCTTGACCTCCAATGTCGCCGCGCTGGACATCAAAGGCCTAATTAACAATCATCAACACAAAAGGCGGACGCTAATAAGCGTCCGCCTTTGTTTGCCTTGGGGAAGGCATGGCAAAAACAAGGCATGTGCTTATTTGCACTACACCTTCCCCAAGAAATCACCCCAGGTCAGACCTCGGTCAGATGGAGGTCTGACCTGAATAATATTTAGCATTAAACTTTGGGAATTGCTTCCCTTCAAACCCATAAAAAAATATTACGAGTTTGAAGGGAGGGCCGACTAAACCACGTCGGCCCTAAAACCCCTCGACCAGGAATGCCCAATCCCTAAATGCGGCCGGAAGATGCCGCGGAAGCGGGGGGCGGGAGGGCAGGTAGGCCCTGGTCGAAGCTATCGAGGATTTTCTCCTCGTCTAAATTCGCTATTTCTCCATCAGGCTTGACCTGAAAATAACAAACTTGGACGAAGCCCCGACAACACCTAAACCATAGGTGCGTCGGGGCAAAAACCCGTCCGTTTTTGAACGCACGGCTGGCGTCGGCTTATAGCAGAAAGCCGCCGCGGCCGCGCGCTCTTTGCTTCCAGCGCGATTGCTGGAAACCCGAGGACGGACTCCCCGGGCAATTTCCGGCGCAAGGCTTTGCCTTGACGACGCCGGATAACGAGGCTTGCCGCCCCGGCTGTTTTTTTTACTTGTTCAGCCCAAGTCTCTATGGCTAGTAGCTCTACATCTACATCTTTCTCCTTCCGCCTCTCGACAAGCTCAAGGCAAAACAGGTTCAGGCCCCTACTATTTTTCAGGACCCATGAATCGCCGTCGAGCGCGGTAAACTCACGCGCCCGCCGAAACTACTTCGCCTGCCTTGCGCAGCCGCCCTCGCCCCGCCGCAGCTTCGGGCGGGCGAGCTCCGCGGCCTTCTGGGCCGCGGACGGAATGCGGCCCCCGCGACAGCGGGGGCAACGACCGCCCAACATCTGGGCGGTCGAAGCAGTGCGGCCGCAGCCGCACTGCTCAAGCGTAACTCGGCCGGTTACCATACCGACCTCCTTTCCGCCGAGTCTGACTCGGCGTAAGGGTGTGGTTGTCCGAACCCGCCGAAGTGCGAGCCGGACGAAAAAAAACTTCGGAACAGGTCTTCCTCTTTCTGTTTAGCCCCGCGGGGGACACGCCCCCTATAGGCGGCCCCGGGCAATCCCGTGCCTTCGCTAAATACGAAGGAGGGACATCAACAGAAAGCAGTCTCCGCATGGCCGCCTCGGGGCGCGAACAAGCTTGCCCCCTGGGCCCGTGTCGTTTGCGGACACCTGTTCCTAACTTTCGAGACATTTAATTGCCTCGCCCTAAATTAGTATCACGTATTACGAATAAAGTATTACGGAATACCTAAACTAGGGCGAAACAAAAATATCATCCAGGTCAGACCTGCTCTCTCACAGGTCTGACCTAGTTAATTGGCTAATACTAAATACCGCATACGGTGAAGTATGCATTGTCACTTCTATATATCCCAAACAAACTTACGGATTCTAAAGAATCCTACTTCGTACGGGACAGGCAAAAACAAACATTTCCCTATTCTGAGCACGACACCTGACTGCTTCTGCCTTTGATTGTCAATGACCGCCTTATACTCTCTCCTCTAAAGAAAGTGCAAGGAAATGCCCAAAAAGAATTTTTTCCGTTCCGGCATCTCACTGCTCGGGCAAAATCAAGAGCCAGGCGAAAGATTTAAGTAATTCCTGATAAACCCATATGGTGAATATCGAGAAAAACCGTCTCTCGGTTTAAGTCTTATATTTCCGTTTGCCGTTTTTTTGATAATCGCTACTTATGGCGATGGCGGCAGGGAAATAAAAAACCTCAAAACCTGGCTGATTGATTTTTCGAAAGAACGTTTAGTTTTTAAAGCGAAACTTTCTCTCTCCTCTTCGTGTCCCTTTTAGGGTCTTGCGAAGAGATTCCGGAGTACAAAAGAGGGTTAGGCCTTTATACTCCGACGATCTCTTTATAAGAACGTTTGTTCAGTTTGCCTGGGACGGATTTAACGCAATTTCTTGCATCAGTGATCAACAATCCTTCGGCAGCGCTTTATGGAAGGCGGTTGGTTCAAAGCAACCGTGTCTTCTTAAGCTAGCTTTTGGGACTTCTTTCGAAGCTTGATCCCTTGGCTTAAAAACCAAACTGTGAATGAACTGTCCATTGATCCGTTAAAGGCTTATTCCCCATTCTGGGTGGTGGCCTCTCTCCTCTAGAGATGAGGCACAAACCTTTAGCTAATCGTTTCCTCCTACTTGCCCGCCTAAATTTCAAAGAAATTTTGGCGGGTGAACTTTACAAATCTCTCCTCGTGTTGTGTAACTTTTATGTTACGCGAGTATTGTATATGATATTTGACTTTTTGTCAATGATAAGTGATAAAATATATGACTTTTGTTTCTTTTCTTTTATTCAAAGGTTTATCTAGGCTAATTTATCACTAAAATTTGTCATAAAGTATTGACAAGACGATAGAAACCATGCTAGACTGTATATAAACGGCATCTTTAATCTAAATTCTCCTTCTGAAAAACTATGCCCAAAACTTCAAACTTCAACCCTCAAAGTCCAACAAATCCTCAAAATCCAAGCTTCAAGAAGCCACATACCTTTGATTTGGAGGCAAGGACGCTAAAATTTGGAAAAAATATAGTAAATTTCTGCGCAAAACTACCCCAAACTAACGTTTTTAAGCCCATTATTGACCAACTGATCAGATCCGGCACAAGCCTTGGAGCCAACTATTATGAAGCAACCGAAGCCAGTTCAAGGCGAGATTTCCTCAATAAAATCGCCATAGCTAAAAAAGAGGCTAAAGAAACGCAATATTGGCTTAGGTTATTAGCTGAATTACTACCCTTAAAAATCACTGATATTAAGACACTTTCAAAAGAGGCGCAAGAATTGAACCTTATTTTTGCGGCCATTATTAGAAACTCAAATTCCAAGCCGAAATTTGATAATTGAAGTTTGAAGTTTTATTGAGTGTTGAAGTTTGACCATTGAAGTTTATAAACCATGTACGAAAACACCCTCACCCAAATAGGCCTGGACGGCCAGCAAGCCCTAATTTATGAGGTTTTACTCAAAAACGGCCCTTTGCCAGCCTCTAAAATAAGCCAAAAAAGCCCTTTTAAACGGCCTTTAACCTATAAAATCCTGGAAGAGTTGCAGGATGTGGGCTTGGTTGAAAAAAGGGAAGATCCGGGCAAAGTGGCTGTTTTCCATCCCCTGCACCCCCAAAAGCTCGGGGAGTTATTAGATGAGAAAATAAAAAAGGCCGAACAGGCCAAATACGCGCTAGGGAGCGTAATAGGCCAGCTGACCTCGGATTTTAACTTGATTTCCGGCAAACCCGGCGTTCAATTTTTTGAAGGCCCGGCCGGCGTTGAAAAAGTTATTTTTGATAATCTAACCTCAAAAACCGAAATATTGTCATATTTAGACATGGGCGCCCTTGATAAATACATTCCGGAAATCAACCAGCGCTATATTGCCGCCAGAAAAAGACTGGGAATAAAAAAAAGAAACCTGGTAAACGATACCCCGGAAAACAGGGAACGCTTAGCAGGCTACCATCGCGACATTACCGAAGTCAGACTAATGAAATTTGCCGATTCTTCAATTCACTTTGCCAGCATGATTCAAATTTACGACGACAAAATTAGCTACTTTACCCTAGACCCCGAGCGGATGATTGGCGTAATCATTCAGGATAAAAACATTGTAGACATGCACCGCCAGCTTTATCTTTACACCTGGCAGTTTGCCAAGCCTTTGCCCGGCCAAGACACTCCCACTACGCCGCCAACCGCGATTGCGGCCGGGCCACGGACGGAATCTCAAGCTTAACCTCGGGTTCGCCTAGTTCTTCCACACGGCCTATTTCTTGAAAACCCAAAGCTTTGTATTTTTTAAGCATGGTATTATTCGGATTAGTTTCGCAACGAATCGGCAAGCCCTGTGCTTTTTCGGCCTCAATAGCCGGCGTTAAAAATGCTTCGCCTATTTTTCCGCTTTGGTAGGGTATATCAACGTTAAAAGCGCCAAAATGGATATATGGTTGCGCCTGCTCGTCTTCCATCTCCGTAAAACGCAAAAAAGCAATAATTTTGCCGTTCTCACGAAGTATTCTGAATCGGGCTTTGGGGTTTTGCAAACTATCTAAAAATTTCTGGCGCAATAACTGCCAGTATTCAGGCGTGGTTTTAGAGGTCCAGTTGTGGGCATAAATTTTTTCCATATCCGTAGCATCTTCAGCACTTATTTCGGGAGCAATTATTTCTGCAGAGCTTAAACCCTCAACTGTTTCTAGGCCCCCGCCCTCTTCGACAATTGAACGTATAGTTGAAGCCAACAAACTAGCATTAGCTTCTTCTTGTTCAACTCGGGATAGTAACCTAGTGAAATCTTGTTTGCTAGTTGCAGTTTGCCGGGCTTGTCTTAAAATTTGATTGGCTCGCAAAATAATATTTCGCTGCGCTCGCTCGATTAAATCAATATCAACTTCGCCTTTGTAACGGGAGGCCAAGAATCCACGAATACTCTCACCAGTTTTAGCTATTTCAAGGTATTTATCGAGCAACTTATTAACATCTTCCTCATCCAGCTTTTCGACTAAATCCAGGATCGCCTCACCATACTGCAAATCTTCGACACATGCTAAAAAAGATTGAGCTATCTTATAACGCAAATCGGGATTACCGTGAGTTATTGAAGATAGTCTAGAAATCTGCTCTGGTTCAGCAATATTAAGAAATCTCAAAAATTGAACTTGTGCATAAAGAGGCATTTCTGAAATATCTAAATTGAAATCATCCTCTATCTTCTTTCGGAAAGGTAATCTCACTAAATTTCTAAATAAATATTGTTGTTCGACTGGAAGCTCTACCCCACTAGGATAAAGTAATTTTTGGTAATCTTTCATATCAAGTGCGCCGGCAGTAGGTGCTTTTCCTTCCTTTCTATCAATATATTGCTGATTGCGGGTTATTAAATCTGCTAAGACCATAGGGTGTAATATTGAAACATCTATTCGGGAAAGATCAAAATAGAAATCTCGCGCGTGGGCCTTTAAATGATCAGAAAAATCCCACACATCTTGAAGGCGATTCAATCCGCGACTGGGATGATTGCCACCTGAAGTATAAAATACTGGCATATTTAGATCGTAATAAATATATTCATCTGCAGGATTATTAGCCTTAATATAAACTAATTCACGCGCCCGAGCCGTTTCTTCACAGTTCTCAGGATATTTATAAATTTTAACTAACTGCCCGTCTTTATAATACCCAAGGTAACCAGGCGCAATAGGTAAGACTGGATTAATTACGGGGAAACCTTCATTAATCCCCAACCCAAGGCGCAATCTATGGGACAAGGAAAGATGAGAAAAAGTATAAATAGTGGTATCTGAACTTCCGCCCGGTACTCCGGAAATCGCGCCGATTTTATGATCGTTCCACAAACCTTCTCTCAAATCTAAAAAATTCTTGAGATGGCGATCCAAAAAATAATTAGCTGAATTTTCTTGCTCCACCCATACCCAATCTTCAAACTGATCAAGTGAGGAGTCACGATAACCCAATCTCATTGCGCGATCTTGCTGTTTGTCAGGCGAGGCATTATCAATGGTTTCCTGGTATGACTCCATAAAATCTATTATTTTATGAAAGAGAATCTGCTCATTAATATCCCTGGATTGATTTAAATGGGCCAACATCTTTAATGAACGCGCATTAAATACAGATTCATCTAACTTTTCGGCTACTATTTCTGATACTAGCAATACATTTCTTAATTGATTAATTTCTGCTAACAGTATAAGTCCTTCAATCGTAACTTGGCCAAATTCTGTCATCGTTTCACTAACTTTTTCTTCTAATTTTTCTATTTGTTGGTTCCGCTCCTGGTCATTTTCCATACCCCTTAAATAAACTAACAATGTTCTCATTGCACCAACCGAACCCTCAGTTCCTTCTATAGCGAGACTTATTAAATTATTTATATCTTCTAAAGGTTGGTCTAATAATTGCTCCGGCTGCTGATCCACCGAAAATTGAGCAAGTGCTGTCAGACGCTGAGCCTCTAGTGGAGATATTTGAGCTTCGCCATAACCCATATTCGCTAACCTATGTTCCGCTTCACTAACAAATAAATTGAAAAGATACTTGCGTTTTTGCGCACGAGATAGCTCATATTCATCTTCCCCCTCCTCGTCAAAAACTGCGAGAAGAGGGTCTCGGTCTGGCACTTCTGGACTGTGCTGGTTTAGATCAAGTTCTTGTGGTTTTTCGCGTTCGCTCATAAAAATAGTATACCAAAACTGACAAAACAGGTCAGACCCGCTAAATAAAGGTCTGACCTGAAATTTGGAACCGCACAACCCCCGCTAATCTGTTACTCTAAACACTTCATATACATCCGTAAGACCTTGCAAGGCTTTTAAGAGGCCGTCTTGAACCATGGTTAGCATACCTTCTTGTACGGCTTGCTGTCGCAAAGCGGAGAGCGGCGCCTGGCGCAAAATCAATTTTTCCATATCGGGTGTAATTGTAAAGGCCTCAAAAATTCCGACCCGGCCCTTGTAGCCTAAACCGCCGCAGACTTCGCAACCTGGGCTTACAAAAAATTTCAATTCTTTGGGCACCTCGATTTCGGCCGATTGAGGAATGCTTTTGATTATTTTCTCCGCGCGATCGCGGGTTGCCTCATCTAATGCTTCTTCATGCTTGCAACTCCGGCATAGCCGGCGCACAAGCCTTTGAGCAATTCCTAAATTAAGCGATCCGGTAATCAAATAAGGCTTGACTTCCAAATCAAGCAGCCTTGGAATAATCGATAAAGCGTCATTGGTATGCAAAGTTGAAAGCATTAGGTGGCCGGTAAGCGCGGCCTGAACCGCGGTCTCGGCGGTTTCTTCATCCCTGATTTCCCCCACCATAACTATATCCGGATCCTGCCGCAAAATTGCCTTAAGCGACGTGGCAAAATTCATGCCTTTATTTTTATCGATCGGCGTCTGGGAAATTCCGCTAATTTTGTACTCAACCGGGTCTTCTACGGTAATAATCTTTAAGCCGGGTTTATTTAAAATTTTAAGCAGGGCATAGAGCGTGGTTGTTTTGCCAGACCCGGTCGGGCCGGTAGTTAAAATCATACCGGTTGTCTTTTGCAGGCTCGCATTTAAAATTTTACGGATATTGCCCAAAAGGCCCAGTTCGTCCAAGGTAATAAATTTACTCTGTTTTAATATGCGCAGAACCAAAGCCTCGGCATAAACTGACGGCAGCACGGCAACCCGCAAATCGACCGAGTTATCATCTAATTTTATGCCAAAGCTTCCGTCCTGTGGCAAACTGCTTACATTCAATTTTAATTTGGCCAAAATTTTAATACGGGTTATAAGTTTTCGATAAAGGTCAGAAGGCACGGTGTTGAAATCCTGTAGAACGCCGTCAACTCGCAAGCGGATCCGTGTTTCGGTCGTCCCCGGCTCAAAGTGTATGTCAGAGGCGTTTATCAGAAGAGCCGCGCTTAAAATTTGCGAGATAACTTCGCTGATTTCGGTTTTTTCCAAATTAACCGTCTTTCCGGCCAAACTTTTAAACTTATCGCTCTTTTCGGCCAAATCTTTTTGCTTGAGTTCTATTTTATTTTCAGCAAAAATTTGCGGCCGTTTCACTTCATCAAAATGTGCTAAAGCTTCGCTAAACGAACTTGAACTTATTAGATAAAGCCTCACGCTATATTTGCGCCTTTCCAATTTGCGCCTAATTTCCTCGGTGGATTTGCTGGTCGGGTCAAGCACTCCCAATTTCACCTCGCCGGCATCATGGCTAAAAGGAATGGCGTGATAATCTTCCGCCTCTTCGGCCGTAATTAAGCCCAGGGCCTCTTTATCAAGCGGGAAGCCCTTTAAATTAAGGTAACCATAACCTAAAGTTGCGGCCCGGCGGGCAACCTCAAGTTCCTCGAAATCGCGGTTAACATCCGTCAAAGTCTTTTGAACTTTGTACTCTGCGCCCTGCCAGTCGGCGCTTTGGCTGGGCGTGGCCGTTAAATCACTTATTGAAGGATTATCTTTGGACATCACTTAAATAACCAAGAAACAAGATGCAATAACCAACCTTAGAAAATTTAAACATTGAAATTTATTTGGTGTTTGTTTCTTGGTGATTGGTTATTGCCTACATTATACCGATTGGCCGGGCTTTAGCCAATTGATAATTAGATTTTTGGTTTGAAGATACCCTTTTTCCAAATCAATGTTCGGCAAGCTGAATGTAACGAAGCCGCCGCCCAATTTTTCACCGCGCAGTTCCGTAATTAAACCTTCGAGATTAAGCTGGGGCTTAATATAGAGCATGCCCTGCAAAAATAAAGGTTCAGTTTCGGCAATAAAAAGTATAATTCTCGCATCCGACAATGAACCAATCAGTTCTTCAAGCACCTGCCGAACATCATTCTCGGATGCGCCGGCGTCAGCAAAATCCTTAAAGCTAATAAAGGACGAAACCATGCCCAACTCGGGCTGAAGGTCGAGCTTGGCCAGGGCGCGCCCCCAAAGTTTGAGCAGGCCCATGGTTTTGGTCTTATAAAGATGCTTGACTATTTGCTGCAGGCTGGCGCCAAACTCTAAAAGCTTAGAGGCGGTGAAAAAAGAACGCGGCGTGGTTTTAATGCTTTGGAAGCTGTCGGTTTTGGCGATAATGCCGGTTAGAATTAAGGTGGCTATTTCCGGCGTTGGTACATCCGCCGATAAATTTTCGATAATTTCAAAAATAATTTCGCAATTTGAAGCCGCGGTCAAATCAATTAAATTAACGTTGCCATAGCCGGCATTGGCACTGCTGATATCAATATTCAATTTAGGCGTCTCAAAAAACACAGCCGTATTTTTTTCGTAAAGCTCGCCCAACAGCTCTAGGTTCGCCACACCTACCGAAACTAAAAGGTCAAATTTTGTTCCTTGAATAAATGTTTCTACGTCGGCGTGCTTGAAGGCCGCGCCCTTTTTTGGGCCAATATAAACAAAAACATCATCACCGGATTGTTCGTACCAAAACTCATCCACCTTGTCTTTGCCGCCAACTATTTTAACGGCCAGCTTACCTTCAGACGACGCCAAATTTGTTTTGACGTGTTGCGCTTGAGACAAAAACGAAAATTTAGCGCCGGGCGCGTGCGTACTCACCACCGATACATTTTTATTTATTTTTTTTAGGCTTTCGGAAAGAGCAAGGCTCGCCGAGAGGCAATCGCCGGATAAATTATTCTTAAAAACCACCAGGATGTTGCCGGCGTCGCGCAGGAGTTTTTGGCTTTGCTCAACTAAATCAGGAGACATCCCAAAAAAATTTAAAAAAATTAATAAATAAATTTAACCTTTTAAGCGCCTTGTTTGTCTGATTACGATCTCCCGTAAACTTCGAACAATATAAATTTATATTTATTGTTTTAACTGTTTAAATTACTGAAAAGAACCAATGGTGTCAATCCCGTACGAAGTCTAAATAATGAATACGCCTATCCTTAGGCACTTTAAGAAGCAAATAAAAGACCAATAAACATGCTACCTTATAGCCTTATACGTCCCGGACGAAGTAAGAAACCTTTGGTTTCTGCCCGTTTCGGAGAAACCGGACTTCGTACGGGATCAATATGTTCTGCTACAATAAAACAATGGAAAAGGTGGTAAAAGTCAAATCAACGAAAGAAATGGCCAAGCTTGGCCGACAAATAGGCAAGCGGCTTTCGGGCGGTGAAGTACTGCTTTTGGCCGGCAGTTTGGGGGCCGGCAAGACCACTTTGGCTAAAGGCATTTTGGAGGGCGCGGGCGTAAAAAAAGGGTTCAGCCCCACTTTTATCCTCGACGCCACTTTCCCGATAAAAGGCAAAAAAAACTTAAAAGAAATCCACCACCTTGATTTGTATAGATTAAAAGACAAGGCCGAACTATTGACTTTGGGCGTTTATGATACTGTCGGAAACCAAGATGCGGTGGTTATAATCGAGTGGGCTGACCGCTTCCCCGAATATTTCGCCAGTCTCTTGAAAAATGGTAGAATTAATGCGAGAATTGATAAATTAAAGGGGAACGAACGTTCACTTTATTTTTCCGCCCGAGGCAAACAACATGAAAATTTACTTAAAAATATTTTTATTGATTTTAATCGGTAGTTTGTTTTTGCAGCCAGGCCCGGCAAACGGCCAAAGCGCGGCCACCTCTTTGGAATTGATTTTACCCGAAAACCACACTCCGAAAATTGAGAGCCAAACTTGGCCGCTCTCCGCTGAAACGCTAAAATCAGCCCAAGCCTTAAATGGCCTTAATTTAAATCCTAAGTTTATCTACAATTTCGGAACCTCGTTAAACGAATACCTGGCCAATAGAACAACTAAAGAAATGCCGTTTACCTCCGGGCAAAAAACCGCCTACCTGAATTTCGCCGAACATATTTACAATCAAACCTTAAGCCAACTTGAAACGCGCGAGCCGCAAGACGCCCTTTGGGAAGAAAAAGACGGCCGTGTAGTTAACTTTGACCCGGGCACGCCGGGTATTGCCTACGACAATTTAAAGCTAATCAAAAATATTCTCAAGGCCGTGGCCCTGGACGAAAAACAAGCAACCTTACAACCGGTGCTCCTCCCGGCCAGCAAAACCTTGGCCGAAGTCAACCCCTACGGCATCAAAGAATTATTTACTACAGGCACATCAAATTTTAGAGGTTCGTCTCGCAACCGAATCCAAAATATCACCGTTGGCGCCTCGCGCTACCACGGAATTATCATTCAACCGGACACAATTTTCTCTTTTAATGATCTTTTGGGGGAAGTGGATGGCGAACACGGCTTCGCTCCGGAAATGGTCATTAAATACAACGGTGTTTTTCCTGAATTTGGCGGCGGCATTTGCCAGGTTTCAACTACCATGTTTCGGGCCGCGCTTAATGCCGGCTTTCCGTTTCTTGAGAGGCGCAACCATTCCTTTGCTGTTTCCTATTACGCCCCGCAAGGCACGGACGCCACCACCTATACCGGGGTTATTGACTTAAAATATAAAAACGACTCCGGCGCGCCGATTATGATTTGGTCAAATATCTCGGGAACCATTCTCACCTTTGATTTTTACGGGCAAAAAGACGGACGAACCGTTGAGCTGGCCAGTCCCGTGCAATATGATCATCGCCCGACCGGCGCTTTTAAAACTTCCTTAAAGCGAATTGTAACCACGGCTTCCGGTCAAAGCAAGGAGGATAACTTCATCAGCAACTACCGGCCGCGCGCGGAGTTTGTCCAGACTACTACCGCCGAGGAACCAGTTCCAACGCCGACAACCCCCGCCGAACAACCAAGCTCCCCGCCTAATGAGACGCCGACTGAACAACAAAGCTAATAACCAAGATGCAAGAAAGCAATAACCAAATAAATTCAAAATTACAAATCCCAAATTGGTTATTGATTATTGTTTCTTTATGAACAACGAAACCGAAATCGATATTGTTTCGGCCAATGCCTTGCCGGATGAGGGAGCTATTGAAATAAACCTTCGACCGCAGGCTCTGGCCGATTATATCGGGCAGGATATGGTAAAGGGAAATTTAAGTATTGCCATCAAAGCCGCCGCCATGCGTCAGGAGCCAATTGAGCATGTCCTTCTTTCCGGGCCTCCGGGCTTGGGGAAAACCACACTGGCCAACATTATCGCCAAAGAGCTTAACAGTTCGATCCACATTACCTCCGGCCCGGCCATTGAACGGGCCGGCGATTTGGCCTCAATCATTACCAATTTGGGACCGGGCGACGTTCTTTTTATCGATGAAATACACCGGCTGAATAAAACCGTTGAAGAAATTCTCTACTCGGCCATGGAAGATTTTGCCTTGGACTTGGTTTTAGGCAAAGGCCCGGGCGCGCGCACAGTCAGAGTAGATCTTCCTAAATTTACCCTAATCGGCGCGACCACAAAACCTGGCGCTATTTCGGCGCCGCTGCGCGACCGTTTCGGCCTTACTTTCAGATTAAATTACTATCTCGAACCGGAAATAGAAAAAATAATTCACCGCTCTTCAAAAATTTTAGAGGTAAAAATTGAACCTGGCGGCGTTAAAGAAATTGCCAAGCGCTCGCGCCGGACGCCTCGGGTAGCCAACCGCCTGCTTAAAAGAATACGGGACTTTGCCCAAGTCAAAGGCAGCGGCGTGGTTAACGAGGATGTCAGCCGCCGCGCCCTGGATAATTTGGCCGTCGATACGCTCGGCCTTGATGAATCTGACCGCAGAATTTTAACGGCTATAATTGAAAAATTCCATGGCGGCCCGGTCGGGCTTCAGACTTTGGCGGCGGCCTGCATGGAAGACGAAGATACCATCGCCGATATTCACGAACCGTATTTGATGCAAATCGGATTTTTAAAGCGCACGCCCCAAGGCAGAGTTATTACCCAAGATGCCTTGGAACATCTCGGCCTGGCGGCCAAACAAAGCACCCTTAACATCTAATTTTTAATTTATTTGCTTGCCTGCGGCCGGGCGGGTTAAACTTCCTTTATGGTTGACCCAATAAGTTTAGTTATCAGAATCGTTTTTTCCCTGGGAGTAATAATGGTTGTTGTTTACGGCGCCATCGCCATTATTGTCTTTTGGCGTTTTTCGTTATCGCGCCTTCTTCCTCTTGTTTTAACGATTAGTTATATTTTCGTATCTTTGCTTATTCTCGGCCATTCTTTAACCGTGCTTAACAGATTCTAAAATGTCGGCCAAAGCAGCCATCGAGCTTGAGCTTAATGAAAAAATACTGCTTGTTTTGCGGGAACACCCTTTTTTACTGCTGTTCAAGCTTTTTGTTTGGTTGCTGATCGCGGTTTTGCCCCTAATTATCGACGCTTTGGCCGCGCCTTATTTTATTTCCTTAAGTGAAAGGGTAATAAACACCTGGGTACTGTTCAAAGACTTATATTTTCTGTTTTCCGCCCTCGGTCTTTTTATTATCCTCTTGCTTTACAACCTCAACGTGCACATTGTCAGCAATAAACGCGTGGTTGATATTGACCAGCTTAATCTTACGCGGCATCGCGCGATAGAAACGCATATAGACCGCATCCAGGACGTTTCCGCAGAACTCAAAGGCGTCTTTGGCCACATTTTTAACTACGGCAATGTCCGCGTGCAGTCGGCCGGCGAGCAAGCCAAAATAGTTTTTGAAAACGTGCCCAACCCCAGCAACGTCAAAAGAATGATTCTGGACACATTTTACGCTCGGCCTAAACATCTAAACGAACACTCCTCAAGCCAATGACCCTTGTCGCCAAAATTGCCCATTCCACATTTTACCAAACAGTCGGCAAAATAGCCGCTGTTCTTTTAGGTTTGTGGCAGGTGTCTTTACTTACCAAATATTTAGGCAACACCGGCTACGGAACCTACGCTACGGTTACGGCCTATTTAGGCATAATTATCGTTTTGGCCGAATTGGGTTTGCACATTACCAATGTGACTAAAATCAGCCAACCGGGCGCGGACGAACGTAAAATTTTAAGCAACGCTTTTACTCTGCGAACGGTGTCTTCTCTGATATTTTTCGCCGTAGCCACGGTCGTCGGCTACTTTTTCCTGCCCTTTGAGTATGAAATTCGCTTAGGGATTGTTTTTGCCGCGGCCGCTTTTGCTCTTCTCTCTGTCAATCAAGTTTTTGTCGGCGTGTTCCAGAAAAATTTCGCCAACCACATGCTCGTCTTCGGCGAAATAATATCAAAATCAATTGTTGTTGCCGCTATCTATATTTTAGTAACAAAAGGCTACGGCGTACTGGCGATATTGGCTACGCTTAACCTTGCTTTTGCCGTACATTTGGGTGTAACAATGTATTTTGCCTACAAATACATCCCCTTTTCGTTTCAATTCGATTTTTCTTATTGGCGATTGTTGCTTTCCCAATCATGGCCCATAGCCTTTTCCGGAATACTTAATTTAATTTACTTTAAAACCGACACGGTTATATTGGCCGGTTACAAGGGCGCGGCCGCGGCCGGAATTTACAGCGTGCCTTACAAAATTCTGGAGGTGCTTATCGCTTTCCCGGCGCTTTTTGCCGGACTGCTTCTGCCGCTTTTGTCAGCCGCGGCCATAAATAACCTTGTAAGATTTAAAGCCATCATCCAAAACGCATTCAACGCCTTAATTTATATCGCTTTTTTGGTGATGGTTGAAGTTATGATTTTCGCAGAACCGATGATTCGCTTCATCACCCGCGAAAAGTTTTTCGAATTCACGGAATCAGTGCCGCTTTTCCGCCTGCTTATCATCACCACGCTTTTCTTGTTTGTCGGCAACCTTTTTGGTCACGCCGTCCCAGCCCTGGGCCTTCAACGTAAAATGATTTTGGGCTATGCCCTGGCCGCCGGGGCAGGGCTCGCGGTTTATTTCACTCTTATCCCGCGCTTTTCTTTTTACGGAGCGGCCTTGGGTACAATTTTGACCGAAGCTATTGCCGCGTTTTATTCCATGTGGCTGGTCTTAAAGACCACGCGACACAAACTTGAGTACAAGGGCCTAATTAAAACCATCGTTGCCTCGGTTATTACCTATTGGCTTGGGACCATTATTTTCATACGTTTTGGTATTACCTGGTGGATCGCGGCAGTGTTAGTGGCCATAATTTACATAATCATTTTGTACAAGCTCAAAGGCATCACCAAAGACGAAATAAAAATGGTACTGGCCAGATAGTACGTACATAGGTACGTACTTAATTCTAGAATTAATTCCAAAAAGGAAAATCACGCTTTTCTCTTTTACCTGGGTCAGGATTATTCTTGTTAAATTTTCGGTAGGCGTCTTTAGCCGAAGCAAGCATTGCTTTAAGCAACAAAGCCCGATCGGTGGTAGTGGCGGCGAGCGCGCAATCAGGCGGCCAAAGCCAGCCAATTTTTACGCCATAGTGCGCGCTCATTTCATCGCAAGCCAGCCGCAGCGACTTGATATCCGCCTCCCCTCGCAAGACTTTTTTAAAGACACCGGCCGTGCCTTGCTCCGGCAGCAACCACTCAACAGCCTTTAAGATGCCGTTTGATATTTTAAAATTGACCAATTCTTCAAAAGGCATATTGGGCATGACCAAAATATGCGTCGGTTTGCATGTTTTTATTATTTCCTCAAAAGGTATTTGGGCGAAAGCCCCGTCAATATACGCCCCGCCCCGGAGCTGTATTTTTTCGCCATAAAAATAAGGCACGGCCATTGAGGCGTGCACGGCATTAATCAAATCAGTTTTGGCATCGACCAACTCATTTTTTTGAGTGCCCGTGTTTTGGGCAACAACCCAAAAACGCGAAGGGGCCGCCAGGACAGCTGACTGATCCACGGCCCTGGGCCCTTTCAAAAAGGCCTTGACCGCCACAAATACATTCATTATCTTGGGCCAGCGCTTAACAGAAAAACTGACAAAGCCGTTTTTCTGAAGAACATGAGTATAGATTGATGCTCCTTTATACGTGTGTTCATGACCGCCTAAGTAATAGAGCAGACTGGCCGAGCCAGCCGAAATGCCCACGCAGTCGTCAATTTCTCGGGGAGTGATGCCTGCTTCCCAAAGGGCTGCCAGTTGTCCGGTACCATAGGCGCCCCTGGCTGCGCCGCTTAAAGCTAAAATAAGAGTACGAATTTTGGCGGTCGTTTTTTTGTCATCACGCCTTGCAATCAGGGTTTTGGCCACAACATCAAGTTTGCCTGCTTCGTCGTCGTTGCGCCGCAGGACAAAGGCATCGATAACTTCACCCAGGCGCTCATCATGCTCGCGGCGCTCCTGCTTCATTAACTGCTCGATACGTTCCGCCGATTCATAACCTGAATCCTTTTTTTCCGGTTGTTTTTCCGGATTTATGGCCCTGTAGGCCTCGGGTGGTGTTGGTCTTTCGGGCATTTTTATTTAAATTATTTTTTAAGCGTACCGGGCCTCTTCGTATGTTTTAGGATAAACAAAAGCTTGAATAAAAGTAAAGATGAGACTAATGTAAAGCAAAAACAAGGCCAGATCCAACCATAAAACCCAAGAGGAAAACAAACTGATAAATATCGCGGTAAAAGCCGTACATTGGATTATCATTTTTATCTTGCCCGCCCAGTTGGCGCCCGGATTTATTTTTATTTTTTTCTTTGCCCGCCAAGCCATAGATGCGTTGAGTGCTTCTAACAGCGCTAAATAAATTAAAAGATTCCAACCAAAAAGTTTAGGAATAAAAATTACCGCCACCAAGAGAATGAGCCCGCGATCAGCAACGGCGTCTAACACCTTGCCCCGCTCGGTAACTTTGTTGCGAGTGCGGGCCATGGCTCCGTCCAAGGCGTCGGTCAGCGCGGCTATGGAAAAAAGAATAAAACCCCAAATGTAATTTTCTTGAACCAGAAAATAATAAATAAACGGTATTGAAAAAATCCTAGCCCAAGTCACCTGGTTAGGGCTTATGCGGTGAGGCACGAACGGGAGAACGAGTTTGGCTATAAACTTGTCTGTGTATTTTTGGAAGTTCACCCAAATATTATAACTTGCAACCAGCAAACCAAGCAAAAGAAGGGGGGGCCCATTTTTTGAGGTCTCCCCTTACGTTCTACTTACTAAAAGCCAATTGCTAGTTTTTCACCGGCATGACCAGGTAGAGATTGTTTTGCCGGCCGCTTGGTGTGAGGATGGCGGGGGAATTATCGTTTATAGCCTTAAAGACCACTTTTTCATCAAGGATATTACCGAGATAATCGAGTAGGTACTTATAATTAAACACGCTCTCCTGCGCCTGGCCGGTTACTTCTCCGGAAATCTTCGCCACTGACTCGCCTATATCCCCCGACGCGGCCGAAACTTCTACTTGGCCGTCGCTCGGCTTGAAGTTAAGTTTTATACTCCGGCCGGTCGAGGCAAAAAGCCCGGCTGACTTTATGGCCTGCATCAGTTCAAAGCGCGGCAACACGGCAGTACTTGCAAATTCAGCTGGGATAATTTCTTTATAGTCGGGAAACGCGCCGTCAACTAAGCGTGAAACAAGCTCAATATCCGGCAGGTTGAACAACACCTGATTTTCGCCCTGGTTGATAGTTATCAACGCACTTGAATCAGCTACCGAGGCAAGCAGGCGAACCACCTCCTGGGCTGTTTTAAGGGGTATGATGATGGGTTTAAAATCACCCTCCACCTTTTCCTGTTCAACCGGCACCGTCCTTTCAGTTAAACGATAGCGATCGGTAGAAACAAAGTAAAGATTATTTTTATCCAAGTATGTATACACCCCGGACAATTCGGGCTGCGCTTCTGGGGCGGCTGCGGCAAAAATCACTTCTTGTAGGGCGCTGCGCAGCTCTTCTGCCCCCAAACTTATTTTCCCCGCGCTGGTAAGTTTTGGTATTAAAGGAAATTCTTCAGATGGTAGAGTTTTAATACTCGCCGAAGAGGTATCGGTGGAAACTATTAAATTACCCTGTTTTAAATTTAGTATTACCTGTTCCTCAAGGATGGTGGAAACATATTCATTAATCGTTCTGGCTGGTAGCGTCACGGTTCCTTCTTCCTCGACTCTTCCCCCCAACCAACAGGTTAAACCCATTTCTAAATTGGTGGCCGATATTTTTATTCTTCCTTTTTCTGTTTGCAATAAAATATTACTAAGTATCGGCAGACTTGCGGCGGTCCCCACCACATGACTAACCAAACCTAAAACTTTTTTAAAATTATCCCTAGTTATGACGGCCTTCATCCTGTATAGTTGCCTCGATAATCTTGGGCTTTGGTTCGACCCGAGGTTAATAAGGGTTTAACTTAATCCTTTCTTGCTTCCTGTATTTCTTGATTAATTCCAAGATTGGTCTGGAGACCCATTGAGGAATTTATACAGGGTTCATGGTTTTATTATTAGTTAATTAAATAATAAGTAATAGTAGTAGGGAGGGTGGGTAAGTGGAAAAGTTAATTATGGTTAATAGAATTAAATAGTTTGATGGTTTTGTTATTTGGTAACTTGGGGAAAGGATGGGGGTGGGGTGTGTATGGTTTTCAATTTTCAATTTTCAATTTTCTAAAGCCAACATACAATCCCAAGGATTTCCACAAGTTATTCACCATGTTACATATAGGCTTTTTCCAAAATCAGGTCGATTTCCTGGCGCAAACTTTCCTTTTCTTTGGACAAGCCGTCTATTTTGTCAACAGCGTGCATTACTGTGGTGTGGTCGCGCCCGCCGAAGAAGTCGCCAATACTAGGAAAAGAATTGTCTAGTTCCTTTCTGATTAAATACATGGCAATTTGGCGGGGCTTAACAAATTCTTTTTTCCGCGACTGCTTGATTAAGTCTTCCATAGTAACGTTATAGAAGGAAGCCACAACTTCCGCCAGTTTTTTAACGCTTATACCCCTTTTTTTCGGGGCTGTTGTGGCCAAAATATTTTTGGCCAGTTCAACGGTGGGGGTAGCGCCGTTAAGCTCGCAAAACACCATAAGTCTATTAAGGGCTCCTTCCAATTCACGAATGTTGCTTTGGATAATCTCGGCGATAAAATTGAGAACCTCGGTGGGGATCCCGTAATTTTTTTCACGGGCCTTGGTGTTTAAGATGGCAATTCGGGTTTCGAGATCCGGCGCTTGGATATCGGCAATCATCCCCCACTCAAAGCGGCTGACCAATCGTTCCTCGATTGCTGGTATTTCTTTAGGCAGACGGTCGCTCGAGAGTACTACCTGCTTGTTGTTTTGGTATAAGGTGTTGAAGGTGTGGAAAAATTCTTCCTGGGTTCGTTCTTTACCGGCGATAAATTGGATGTCGTCTATTAAAAGCACGTCTACGTTTCGGTAAAGCTCCTTGAAAGCCGCCATGCGTCCTTTTTCGATGGCGTCGGTGAACTCATTGGTGAATCTTTCCGAGCTAACGTAAAGAATGCGCGCGTTCGGGTTCTGGTTTAGAGTTTCATTACCCACCGCCTGCATTAAGTGAGTCTTGCCCAACCCCACGCCGCCGTATAAAAATAAAGGATTGTAAGCCGTGCCCGGTTTTTTAGCCACAGCTTGGCAGGCCGCCGCCGCCAATTCATTGGAATTACCGACAATGAAAGTCTGGAAGGTATATTTGGGGTTAAGACCGTTAATTGTTGCATTAAGGCTCGTTGGTGTGGAGTGGCTCGTTACCGATCTTCCCGGGCTGACCGTGGCCGCTATCGATGAACCCCGGCCGCCGCCTGACCCTGAAATGATTTGATACTGCACCTCCCTTACCTCCGGCAAAATCGCTCGAACCGCTTTGACAATATCCGCGTGGTATTTATTTTTGAGCCATTCTTTGCTAAAACCGTTGGGCACGCCAATAGTAAGCTTCTCCCCATTTTTGTCGATGACGGTCGTGCCTTTAAACCACGTCGCAAAGCTGGGCTTGCTCAACGTCAATTCAAGTCTTCCGAGAACCGCCTGCCATAATTGTTGGTTTTCTATTTCCATACGCTTACGCTACGCGATACTAATCAACGAATACATACTAATAATACGAATAACTATTCTAATATAATTAATATACTCTTTACTATTCGTATTATTAGTATCAATACTTCTTCGTATCTTACACCTTACCAAACGAGTTATCAACATGCAAACCCATAAAAAACGTGATATATAGGCCATCTTGAGCCTATGTGGAAAAGTTGTGGAGAAGATGTTTAAAAACCATAAATCAAGGCCGGACATTCGCCAAAACAAAAAAATTAAGATATAATTAAACGTGAAACGAGCGCATACATCAGTAATTTTTAAAACATGAGACAAGGTTTAACCTACACTCCAAACAGGAAACGGCAGGCAAAAAAGCAGGGTTTTCGCGCGCGCAGGCGCACAAGAAACGGCCGCGGAGTATTGGCCAGGCGCAGGGCTCGCGGCCGAAGGAGATTAACTGTTTAATTCACCTACCAAATGCTTGCCGCGGATAATCGTTTAAGAAAACAGAATGATTTTGACCGCTTGTACCAAACGGGCCGAACTATCTCCGGCCCTTTGTTTAATGTTAGGTGGGTAAATAATGGTTTAGCAGACTCGCGGTTTGGTGTGGTAGTGAGTAAGAATACGGCCAAATTGGCTACCAGGCGAAACAGAATTAAGCGCAAAGTTCGGGCTGGGTTAAAGGGTTTTTTGGTCGGGATTAAAGGCGGTTTGGACATAGTTATTATTATCAAGCGTCCGGCGTTGGATAAAGAGTATACTGAAATTAAGGAGGAGCTCGGTAAAATTTTCAAAAAAGCCCGCCTATTAAAATAATAAATGACCAACGCCACAATTTTTCTAATTAATATTTATCAAAAAACGCTTTCCCCCGACCATTCCTGGCTAAGCGAGTTTTTCCCTTATGGATTTTGCCGCTATACTCCCTCTTGCTCGGAATACTGCAAGCAGTCTTTGCGCGAGCGCGGGTTATTTAAAGGGCTTGCCCTGACTTTTTGGCGGTTACTTCGCTGTAACCCGTGGGCCAGGTTCGGTCATGACCCAGTTACGCCAATAATCAATAACCAAGAAACAAGAAACAAACAGAATCCAATAATCAATATTTAAAAACCCGATTATGGTTGTTAATTATTTTGGTTATTGCCTCTTGTATCTTGACGATTAACGAAGTTTTATGTTTCACGAACTGCTTTACCGCCCAATACTAAACTTACTCGTTTTTCTTTATGATATTATTCCCGGTCATGACGTTGGCCTGGCCATTATCGGCGTAACCCTGGTAATCCGGATTATTTTATATCCGTCTTTTCACAGTTCTTTAAAATCGCAAAAAGCTCTCCAGGAGCTACAGCCAAAAATGGAAGCGCTAAAAGTAAAACACAAGGACGACAAACAGGCGCAGATGAAGGCCGTCATGGAACTTTACAAAGAACACAAGGTAAATCCGCTTTCTTCCTGCCTTCCGCTTTTAATTCAGCTGCCGGTAATGATTGCCTTATTTAGCGTGCTTAATAACCAATTGCCGAAAACAACTATAGAGGGGCTTTATGGTTTTGTCAGCAACCCGGGAACTTTGGAGCCGGTGGCTTTTGGTTTTCTTAATATGGCTCAACCGCACACCATTTTGGCGGCAGTCGCAGCCATTTTGCAGTTTTTGCAAACCAAAACGCTTATGCCCAAGCGCGAGCCCGGTGTAAAGCTTGATCCCACAGCTAACATTCTGCAAAAGCAGATGCTTTACTTTTTGCCGGTCATGACCTTTATAATTGCCCTGAAATTGCCTGCCGGCCTGCCTCTTTATTGGGCGGCCACGACTATATTCGCCATCCTGCAGCAGTTGATTATCCGTCGCCGCTCGCAACCGCCGGGAGTTGCGGTTAAAGAGGGTGCATAGTAGTATGCCAGGTAGCAGACTTTGTTTCATTGCCTTAAATCATCGACTGGCCGCAACTTCATTGTTTTAAGATTTAAAGCGTACAAGCGCAAAACTAAGGCGCAAAGCTTCAGGAAGGTAATATGCCGGGTATGCCGCGCGAAGATTCAATAGAGAACATAAAACAGGTAATCACCGATCTTGTCAGCAAGATGGGTATTAAAGCCGATATTGAAATACGCGAACAGCAGGATACGGTGGTGTACAATTTGCGCACCAATGACACCAATATGCTTATCGGCAAGCACGGAATAAATCTGCATGCCCTGCAGTACTTGGCGCGCATACTCGCCCGCCGCAAGCTGCAGGAAGAGTTGGATTTTTTGATTGACGTTGAGGATTACAAAAAAAAGCGCGAGTTTTTCTTGACTGAATTGGCTCAGGAGATAAAACGCCAGGTCATTGACCAAAAACGGGCCGTGGTTTTGAAAAGTATGCCGGCCTTTGAACGGCGCGTAATCCATGCCGTTCTTTCTGAAGCTGAACAAGTTGAAACTAGTAGCATCGGCGAGGACCCAAACCGCATGGTGGTGGTTTTTCCCCGAGGCCAGCAGCCGGAAGTCAGCCCAGACTCCTTAAGTTTTTTGGAAACCGAAGATTATAAGGTTTTGTAAATCAAAAGCACAAAGGATTTCCTAAGAAGGGATTTTAAAACCGCTCTCTGTGTTGGGCGGTTTTTATATCAACAAAAATTGACGGTCGTAAAAAATGTAAAAAATTATTCTAACGTTAAAAGGACAGCTTTGGGTTTTAGACTTGTTTCTATGCCGTCAAAGATGCTTGGCTGTAGTTCCGCCCGAGGCGAGCGGTAGTGGAATTCATCAAAACGGTTTTTTGTTTCCATGGCGATTATTTGTAAGCCATGATCGAGCGGGGCTTTAGCGGCCGGATTTGTTTGTTTAATTTCATCCTTTCCTGCGTCCTTTTCTGCATTGTCGTTTCGGTGAGCGCCGTTTTCCGAATTAAAATAAGAGCTAACACCTGCGACCAGCCCCTGGGTCGTACCTTCCATCGGGGCGAAAGCCAAGGCGTAAAAATCGCGGCCTGCCAAGTTAATACCCATCCAAGCATTGGTATAAAGCGCCTTTTGGCCTTCATAGATACCCACCGCTCCGTTTTTAAAGATAAATTCAATATTTTCCGGCCACTCCGAAGCCGCAGTTTGAAGCGCATCAAACGCCACTTTGCCTAATTGCAGTGCCCATTCCTCAAAATGATAGCCTATGACTGTTGCCGTTATGGCGATTTCCTGCAGGTTTGTGGCGGATTTTTGTTCCGTATCACCCAAAACATAACCGGGCTGGCCCAAATCTTCCAAATATCCGTTAACGCTGGCACCGTTAGTGAATGACCAGACTATGGCCAATAAAATGACTAACACCACAATGGTGCCGACCGGGCTCCAGGTTCGTTTTTTGGCTGGTTTTCTTTTTACTGCGCTTTTTTTCGGGGCGCGGGTTTTAGAACGCCTAACCTTGGGTTGTTTTTTTGTTTTTGCCATTAACGCGCAATCAAAGAGTCGAACTCTTTGGCTTTGAGAATATTAAATTGTATTTTTGTTTCCCCTCACACCTCGACTTAAGTCAGGTGTGAGGATTAGTCCGCGCGCCAAACGAATTTATTTGAGCTTAAGTGAGTCTTCAACTCTCTTAAGTAGGTGCACCCTAGCTCGCCCACGAAGCTTAAGGCTTTCTTCTCTATGTTTGGCATCCTTTTGAGAAGAGTAAGCTTCGTAATAGGCCAGTACATAGGGCTTATGACCGCTAGTATACCGTGATCTACCAGAATTATGTTCTTTTATGCGTTTCTTTAGGTCTGACGTATAGCCAATGTATAATTCTTGGCTTTTCTGACTCCGCAATATATAGACGTAGAACATAATTCTAAATTCGTTGTGGTGTGCGGGTAGATTGTGCTTTTGTTTCTTTCGAGTGACTAACTCTATTTATATTATAGCAAAGTTCAGAATATTTTTCAAGCCCAGCATATCAGCCCCGGATATCTGCCTGGATAATCTGTAGCCTTTGTCCGACCTTGATTGTCCGGATAGTATCCAAAGCATCTTTTTTATCCCCTTGATGCTAATCCCGCCACAGATTGTGAGGAGGACAATCCAGGCAGTATCACGGGGTCAGCTCCGGTAGTCTTGGTATTTTCGTTCGACTTCAAGAGACATGGCAAATTCATTATTTACACTTCGGAGATGCCAATATCTATCAAAACCCAGACTGTAAGAGGAGAACGATCGGGGATGTATAGCTGGGCAAGCTTTATTTCAAAGAAATATTTACAAAATTGCTTCGAAGTCCTTGGGGTGTGGAGGCAAATAAAGTGTAATTGCCATCAGAAGTCGAGGGTGTTGGCCGCCAGCTGATATTTAAGGTAGTTATGTTGCTTGATTGTTGAACTGTGCCCTCTCCCTCAATTTTAGTGGAAACGCCCTGGCTGTCGCGCAGGTAAATATTTATGTCGTCAATTGGTATTGGGCCGGTTGCCTCAATTGTAATTCGCATCGTTCCAGAAACGGCGTCCCCGCTTTCAGGTCGCGAAATAAATAGGGATTCGGAAGGGTTAAAGCTTATCTTCTCTGCATCGTTATCAGCTTCAGGCTCATCTGATTCCGGGCTTAACAGTTCGCCGTTTCCGTCTTTTTGCGTAGGCGGATAACTGTAGCCGTGATTTATGACCCAATTTTTGACCGGTGTTTCCCAATCAGAGTCTTCGGGGCGTTCAGATCGAAAAACCGTATACAGTTTGCTTTCGACGAATTCAGGCGGCGTGTCGGTTGTGGCCAAAAGGCCGTTATTGCTGTTGATTTTTATCAATTGGTGTATGTTGTCGTATTCGGCAGGCGGCGCAAAAGAGGCAAATTTTTCAATTTTGGTGCCGCTCCCGGAAAGATAAGTGGCTTCGGTGGGAAGCTTGCCGGATAGGGCGTCTACCTCGACCTCAATTATCCCTTCGGGCCGCTTGAATTGCAGAATTGGTTTGTCGGCGTGGGCTTTTCGCATAAAGGAATTCCAGATCGGCGCAGCCACCACCGAACCGTCCGCGCCAGGGTTCATAACTTTGCCGCTCATGTTGCCAACCCAGACGCCAGCGGCCAATTGCGGCGTATAGCCCATGGCCCAGCCGTCGCGCCAGTTTTGGGTGGTGCCGGTTTTGGCTGCCACCGGCCGTCCGGAGAGGGTAAGCTGGCCGCCGGCGCCGAAAATGTAGGCCCGAGCGCTATCATCTGATAAAACGTCGGAAATAAGGTAAGCTACTTCCTCATTTAAAACGCGTTTGCCCTCTTTCTCGTCCTTAACTTCAAAAACCACATCGTCCTTGGCGTCTTCAATTTTCAAAATAGCTTTGGTTTCATGCTTAATGCCGCCGTTTGCCAAAACTCCGAAAGCGGCGGTGTGGTCGAGGAGTTTTATTTCACAGCCGCCAAGCACCAGTGATAATCCGCAGGTTGAAGCCGAGAGTTCGGTTGTAATCCCCATATCTCGGGCAGTATTAATGACTTCCTTGACGCCGGCCAGATAAACTGTTTTCACGGCCGGAATGTTCAATGAGCCGGCCAGGGTGCGGCGCATGGATAGCGGGCCAAACTCATCGCCGGTGTAGTTTTGCGGAGCATAAGGTTGGCCATTGACCGTGCCAAACACGGTGCGCACGTCCATGAGCATTGTTGCCGGGTTCAAGCCTTGGGCAAACGCTGTGGCATAAGCGTAGGGTTTAAACGAAGAACCCGGCTGACGCTCGCGCAGGGCAATGTTCACTTGTCCCTGGTTTTCTTCATCAAAGAAATCCTTGCTTCCGACCATGGCTAGAATGTCACCGCTCGAAGGGTCTACGGCTACGAGTCCGGCGTTGGTCGCGCCATACCTCTCGAATTTCGGAGCGCCTTCACTTACCGACTCCTCCGCCATTTTCTGTAATTCATAATCAAGCGTGGTCGTTACCTTGAAGCCTCCTTCCTCCAAGGCGGCCTTGCCGTAATGCTCCTCGAGTAACTCCTGAATGTAAATTACGAAGTGGGGCGCCTTAATGCCGGTCCGGCTTGGGTTGAATTTCACTTCTTCCTTTTGGGCGGCATCGCGCTCGGCCGCGGTTATGTAGCCCAAATCAGACATTCTTTGCAGGGCGTAATTTTTTCTGATTTCAAGGTCGTCGAGATGCGAGCCGAAAGGGTTGAAATAGCTTGGCCGTTGGGGCAGGGCGGCAAGATAGGCCGATTCGGCGAGGGTCAAATTGCGGGCCGATTTGTTGAAGTAAGTTTGCGAAGCGGCCTCTATGCCGTAGGCGTTTTGTCCATACGGAATTTCGTTGAGGTAGAGTTTTAAAATGTCGTCTTTGCTCAAGTGCTGCTCAATTTGTATGGTCAAGACCAATTCTTTGAATTTGCGAACCAGAGTTTTTTCCCCGGACAAGAGAGCATTTTTAACCAGCTGTTGGGTAATGCTTGAACCGCCTTCGGTTTTGCCCTGGGTAATGTCGCGGAATAAGGCGCGCAGGAGGCCCCTGAAATTGATGCCGCGGTGTTCGTAAAAATCGGCATCTTCAACGGCAACAGTCGCTTGCTTGACATGCTCGGGCATTTCGTCAAAGCCGATAAGCGTTCGTTTGACCTCGCCGTGGATTTCGTAAAGCAGTTCGTTGTTGCGATCAAAAATTTTAGTCGATTCTACAACGTCGCGGCTGTTGATTTTGCTTGGGTCCGGCAGATCGTTGGCGTAAACAAAAAACAGGCCTACCAGAAAAACGATGCCGGCCGCAAAGAGAATTGCGCCGAGGCGGATCATTTTAAGCAACTGGCGGGGGCTTGGTTTTCTTATTTTACGGAGTATTCGGCGGAAAAATCCTGCTAAACTCATAATTTGTATTTGGATAAGGTTTCGTTTAAAAGGTTCTTTTTGTCTGATCAAAGATCAAAAATTAAAGATTAAGGATTATCAACTGGGTATGATATAATAACACCAAATCGCAATCTTTGTTACATTTATTATTTAATTTTATGATAAATCAGCAATTAAATAAAGTCTTGGAAAGAGGCGTTGATAAAGTTTACCCAAATCGCGAGGCACTTGAACGCGCTTTAAAAAATCCAAGCAAACTTACTTTTTATTTAGGCATAGACCCAACCGCGCCGTTTTTGCATTTAGGGCACATTATTCCCGTAAGAAAGCTTGAACAACTGCGCCAACTGGGCTGTAAAGTTATTCTGTTGATTGGCGGCGCCACAGCTACCATAGGTGATCCGACTGATAAGACAGCCGTACGTAAGGCTTTGACCGTTAAAGAAGTAAAAGAAAATTCCAAAAACTATTTAAAACTTCTCGAACCGGTTCTGGGCTTAAAGAGCAAAAAAAATCCGGTTAAAGTTCGTGATAATAATGAGTGGTGGAGCAAAATGAAATTTCATGATTACAAACGCCTGGAGCAGAGGGTAACAACCCAGCGTTTAATGGAGCGCGATATGTTCCAAGAGCGAATTAAAGCCGGCGCGCCAATTTATTTGCATGAACTGGGGTATCCTTTAATGCAAGCTTATGACTCCGTGGCCATGAAAGTTGATGGTGAAGTAGGCGCAACAGACCAGACTTTTAATATGTTGATGGGCCGTGATTTGGTAAAATCTATGCAAGGCCGTGATAAGTTCGTGATTACCGTAAAACTTCTGACTGACCCGACCGGCAGAAAAATGGGCAAGACTTCAGGCAATGCCGCGCCGCTTGATACCAACCCGGCCGATATGTACGGTGCGGTAATGTCGTGGCCGGACGAAGTAGTATTAGTTGCTTTTGAACTTTTGACTGACGTTACTATTAGCGATGTTAAGACTTGGCAAAAAAAATTGGGCCCTCGCGACTTCAAAGCCAAGCTTGCTTTTACCATAACCGAAATTTTCCATAAAAAAATTGGCGCCGAAAAAGCGGAAGCAGAATTTAATAAAATTTTCAGAAGCCACGGTACGCCCGGGGATATAAAAAAGATCAAACTCTCCGGCAAGCATTCCGCAGTTGAGCTGATGGTAAAGGCGGGTTTAGCGGCAAGCAAAAGCGAGGCGCGCAGAATCATCGAACAAGGGGGTTTGGCCATTGATGATTCAATTGTAAACGATTCTAATGAAGTAATAGAAATAAAAAAGGGCGCAATTTTGCGCCGCGGCAAAAGGCAGTTCGTTCAAATAGAATAGTAAAATTGTCTTGCAACACTCATGTAACGGCCGTGCTATGGTTGTTGCAGGGCTATACTCGTCTGTTAATAGCCGAGAGGGCGGCGGCTAGGGCGTCGGCCGCATCATCCGGCTTCGGGATTTCTTTTAAGTTTAAAAGCATCTTAACCATTTTTTGCACCTGTTTTTTATCGGCCGCGCCGTAACCGGCTACCGAGAGTTTTACTTCCTGGGGAGAAACCTCCAGGATTTTTAATTTGGCCTCCTGCCCTGCTAGCATTATCACTCCCCGGGCCTGGGCCACGGCGATGGCGGTTTTTATATTTTTAGAAAAATATATTTTTTCCAAAACCAAAACCTCGGGCTGAAATTTCTTTATCAATTTTTTTATTTCCGTATAAACTGTTTCCAATCGCTTACTATCGCTTTCAGTTTTAGGTGTAGTAATAACCCCGACTCCCAAGAACTTGGGTTTGTTGGAGATCGTCTCTATTGCGCCAAAACCGATTGTGGCAGTGCCCGGGTCAATACCAAGTATTACCATACTTAAATTTTACAATTTAAAATTTTTAATTTTCAAACAATTTTTTAATCCATTAATTTAAAATTAGGTAACTGTTTCATTGTTTAGAAATTAGAAATTGAAAATTAAAAAATTAGAGATTAGTGTAAACATTAACCACATCATCGTTTTCCTCCAAGGCTTCAGCCAGTTTTTCGATTTTTTCTTTTTCCGCATCAGTCGGCTGAATTGGATTTTTTGCTAGCCAAGAAATGTCTGCGCTTTCCACTTTAGCGCCCGCATTTTCAACTGCTTCTTTTACTTTCATTAAATACTTTGGTTCAGTATAAATTTCCAATCCCTCCGCTTGATCTTTAACGTCCAGGGCTCCGGCATCAATTGTTGCAAGATATAGGTCAGACCTGATTTTGTTTCCCAGGTCTGACCTAGGAACGGTTGCTAAAATTAGCCCGCGATGATCAAACATCCAGGAAACGCTTCCACTATTGCCTAGCTGTCCGTTATTTTTTATAAAAATCTGACGAACTTCCTGAAGTGCGCGGTTTGTATTGTCAGTCGCGGTCTCAACAATGAAAGCTGATCCGGCCGGACCTAATCCTTCGTAAACTGCGGCGCTGATTTGCGCCTCTTTTCCTTCGCCGGTGCCGCGCTTAATGGCCCGGTCGATATTATCAGCCGGCATGCCGGCTGATTTTGCGCGGTCCAAAAGCAGCCGAAGTTTAAAATTAAAATCAGAATTACCGCCGCCTTCTTTGGCCGCAAGCGTTATATTTTTAGAAAATTTAGAAAACACCTGACCTTTTTTCTGGTCAGCAATTCCCTTTTGTCTTTTGATTTGGCTCCATTTATTGTGACCTGACATCTTAGAAAATAGAAACTAGAAAATAGAATAAGTGTAAGAATTATAACACACAAAATAACTCTCTTGGGCGAGAGTTTAATTTTGCAATTTTTAATTTCTAGACAATGACCTAATTTCTAATATTTTAAACATTGAAAAATTGTTTGAAAATTGAAAATTAGAAATTATTAAATTACTATCTAATTGCTCTTCCCATCATCGCCAATTGATCCCGCCGGTTTTTCCATTCTTCCAATATCCGGGTTTTTAAATCTTCAACTGCCAAATTAGGCTCTATTTCTCCGCGCCTTACTTTTTGGAAGATGTACTCATCCACTACGCTCTCCGCTTCTTCTTTTTCTAAAACACTCCTGGTGATAACGTGGCCAACAATTTCATTAGTCAGGTGATTTGGCTCTGAAACCGACTCATTTTCATTAAGGACGTGGCCTAGGGGATAAATCGGGTGACTATCTTTAGTGAATATTTTCATCCTGGATATCTACCTCGATAATCTTGGGCCTTTGTGTTCGACCATAAGTTAATGAGGTTTTAAATATTTTCCTTTCTTGTTCCCATAATACTTTGGTTTTCCCCAAGATTGTAAGGAGAACAATCGAGGTAGTATCAC
>MFES01000011.1:0-2505 GCA_001779955.1 Candidatus Doudnabacteria bacterium RIFCSPHIGHO2_02_FULL_46_11
CTCCTCGCTTGGCGGAGGTACTGCAACAATTGCGCCAGCCGATAGCCCTCTCGGGCTTGGCGTATTGTTGACCGTAAAATCGGTTTGATTGTTGTCTGTATCGGCCAGTCGCTCCAGGCTGGCGTTGTCCGGAATGTTTTCCGAAAAAACAGCACCCTCGCCTAAACCGGAAATATTTTCACCCCAGGCCACGGCATCAATCAGGTCACCCGTATCTTCCGCGCCAAAACGTAAGGCCACGGCGTTATTGTCGGCAATGGTTTGAGTGGTGGTCGCATCAGCCGAGCCGGCTAAGTCGGCATATGAACTGTTCGCCCAAAGATAATATGTTTTTCCCGGTATAACAACGCTTGCCGTCCAAGATTTTATAGTCGTATCACTTGTGCTTGTTTTGGCGCGTTTAACCAAACGATAACCTTGCAGGTCAATGTCAGCATCGGTCGGATTGAATATTTCGATAAAATCGTTTTGGGTAAGCCCCGGTCCGCCCGAAGTCTGCAGTTCGGTTATGATTAGGTGGTCAGTGACGATATTATCTGAAAGCTCGTTTGCCAAAGCTACTGGTATCAATCCTCCTTCGCACAAGGCTACGGAGGATTCGCCTCTGTAACAAGAAAATGTGGAGGCGAAAAATAAAACCGCGGCAGTCGCGGCAACAATAACTACGCCCCCAAAAAATGTACTAAGCCTAAATGGAAACATACTGGCTTTGCCCCCACAAATTTTAACTTGTAAAATTTCGGCGGGTAAATTAATTTTTATTCTTTTTTCTCGGTTTCGGGTTCGTTCTTCTTAAAAAGCGTACCCAGTACGCCATTAACAAACTTGCCGGATGCAGTTCCGCCGAAGGTCTTGCCTAATTCCACCGCTTCGTTAATGGCAACCTTGGGCGGCACCTCGCGGCTTATCTCAAGTTCATACACGCCCATGCGCAAAATATTTCGGTCTACCGGACTAATCTGATTGATTGGCCATTCTGTAGCGGTTTGGGCAATTATTTCATCAATCTTATCAATATTCTTTTCCACACCAAGCACCAAATCGTTAATAAACTTAGTATCGTCAATTCCTGGGGCAAATTGCACGATATTGTGTTCGACAATATCTATAAGCGGGCGCTTCTTTTCATAAAAGTCCCACTCATACAAGCTCTGCATTGCGACTGTTCGGGATAAGTGCCTGCTACCCATAATTTTCTCCTGGGGTGGAAAACTCCCGTTGTCCCCTCCCAACTCCCCCTTTCCTCCATACACTCGCGGTGGCAAAGCCACACGCTCGTTGGGGACAAAAAATACTGCGTTACTATCTAACCTTTCGTCCGCGATAGTAGCCGCAGTTTGCGCAAACTTCGTGAGGTTTAACTGGCTGCTTGCAGTTTGAACATTTGGCCAAGGATATTGCCTTTAGGGCATGATGCGAGCGTCGTTGATGCGTAGATGAAGGAGTCTTTCTTTTTTTAGGAACACCCATATAGGTATGCTAACAAATTAATATTATGTTTCGCAGTATAACTTAAATAAACAACTACCGCAACCTCCCTTGCCCCAAAATTTCCAATCCGCAATTTTCAATTTCCAAATCGTAACTAATTTTCCACCCGGCCGGGGGCGCGGGCAGGCCCTACCGGCGTTTCGTCAAAAACCTGCTGGTTCACAAAATTATCAAAGGCTTGAAAAGAAATTTCGTTAGCCAAGGTCGGCGCTGTTCCCACATCGGAGACTGATGGCGTATAACTGATTATAAAATAAGCTAAGGCCGTACTGTGCGGCTCGACCGTACCAACATTCCAGACAACTTCATAGGCGGTGGCTTGAAAAGAAATATTTCCGAATGAGGTTTCGCCGCGCACAAAACTTTCGGCGCCCAAAGGCAAATTAGCCTTTACTCTGGCATCGGTTACGGTATTGCTGGTATTGGTCAACCGCCAAGTAACACGAAAGTTCGTTTCCTGTCCGGGACGCATCGGCAGACTGCCCGACTCGTAAGCCACTTCCTGAATATGGTCGGTCTGCGTTTTAATTTTTAAGGTCAAATCCGAGCCAATTATCGGTTCCTTTATTTCAAAGGAGGTGACCTGCGGCCGGCTGTTCACGCTCATAGATTTTTCGCGTGTAATGGTTGCCGGGCTGGCAATTTCGACGCTAAAACTGACCTCAACCGTGCCCCCCGGCCGAAGAGCCTTGAGCGCATTGATGCCGCCGGGAGTCCAGGTGACGGTGCGATCAGTGAGAATGCCACCCTGCGTTTTAACCGTTGACAACCGGTAGGCGCTGCCTTCAAGGCGGGTTGAGACTACCAAATTGGTCAAGGTTGCACTGCCGGTATTTTCAACTGCTACTTTATAGTTCACGTTTTCACCCGGCAAGACAACATCATCCCCGCCGTCGCTAAGCCTTTGCGTTATAAGCAGAGGGGCATTATCTACCTGGGTAATGACAAAAGCCCGGCTAATAACAGTTCCGTCGGCGCCCTGCAGGGCAGCTACCACTTCAATAACCCGCTCAA
>MFES01000011.1:2537-9109 GCA_001779955.1 Candidatus Doudnabacteria bacterium RIFCSPHIGHO2_02_FULL_46_11
CTAAAAGCCGATTCTCGTCCCGGGGCAATGTCACCTAAAAACCATAAACGGTTGCCGGCGAGCGGCGGCGTGCTTTCGGTAATTTGAAATTCAGTCGGTGCCACCAAATTGAGATCCACGTTCCGCAGAACTTCATCGCTTATATTTTTTGACGAAATGTTATAAATTACTTCTTGGCCGGTTACCGCTTCGGTCGGTCCGATAATTGATAAGGTCAGGTTCGGCGAACCGATTTCCCATTGGTAGGTCTTTTCCGTTTGGTAAACTGTCCGGTGGCCTTTTATTTTATAATTTAAGCCGACGTATAATTCACGCCTATCTCCCACCTGGCCGTCCAGCAGGCCGGTAATAACAACCTCGTCAGTCTGCCCGGCCGACAAGTCGGATAGCATAAAGACTCGCCCACTGTCGTTTGCCGAGGTGGGGTTGCTTTTACGGAAAGTAAAACCTTGCGGATAAACTAAACTTAATTCCAAATCTTCCAGGGTCGAGCCTGAACGGTTTGAAAAATTGATCTCAAAATCGAACGGTTCCGAAGGCACGATGCGCGAAGGGCTTTCAATATTCATTTGCAAATCCGGCGGGGGTGGGCTGGTTTTTCGACCGAAAATAAAATAGGAAATTAGAATAACGGCCAGAATCACAAAGCCAACGACTCCGAGTGTGGAATAGAATAATTTCTTGTCGTGCATAAACGCCCGCCAAAAACCGATTTTTAGTTGTTCTTGAGGAATTGGCGATTTTAAATTTTCCGCTTCAATTAGTTGATCGTCTGGGATATAGTCATTCATAAAATTAAAAATAAAATATCAAAAAATCAAAATTATAATTCAAAATTCATAAAATTTTTGATTTTTTTATTATCATTTTCCCGCGCCCGACTTCGCCTTTGACAAGGACTTATTAATAAAATAATTTCTGATTTCATTGAGAGTATTATTAGTCATTAAGGCTGGGGCGAAGTCAATGGCGGGCGGGCATTTTGATTTTTACATTTTCCATTATTAACTACTCCTGCCTCATCTTCTCCATAAACCTTTCTGATTGCACGTCCCGCTCCAGCAAAAATACGACGAAGTCGGAAATACACCTATGGCCTTCTTCGCCGACCGTTAAATCAGCGACATCTTCGAGGGCCTGTTGGTCGAGTATGGCCAGCTGCCCGGCGGTAATTTCACTAACCAGCCGGGTGTCGGGGAAATGCTTTCCACAATCGGTGTGCACTACCCCGCCGGCAAAGGAAGAAAAGGCCGTGGCCTCGCCGGCGGCAATTTTTACGCCGCAATGGGCGCAAAATCGGGTGGTTACGCCGTGGCCTACAATGCGCAGTAAATCCAATCTGAACTTCTCAAGAATCGGCGGCCAGGTTCTGTCTTTTTCGGAAAATTCTATGTTTTTGCTCTGGCTGTTAAGCTCGGAATAAAACCTGTCAAGCAATTCGTAAATTCGGGCATTGATTTCGGCATCAGGCGTAAGCTTAGTTACAAGCTCGGCGGCGTAAAAAGCAATGGCCAGGGCCGAAAGGGACTGCCGGATTTTCGGATACTTATTTATAATGCTGACGCTGGTTACGGTCGGCCAAAGCGAGCTTCCGGCCAAATAAATCTCAACATTATAAAGCTGTTGCAAGCGCCCGGCCAGTTTGGCGTTGGCTTTTCTCACGCCTCGGGCCAACACCCGAATTTTACCCTGCTCGCGCGAGAACACGGTCAAAAGAAAATCGGCCTCCCGCAAAGGTTTTCGGGATAAAATCAGGCAATGAGCTTTCTGGTATTTCGGATTGCGGGCCATTACTTTTTTATTTTCGCACAAAACACGGCTTTTTTCAATTTATGCTTTACAACGCCTCGCGCGAATGCCCCACGGTCTTGCCGCGGGGAGGGGTTTACAACACCTCGCGCGAATGCCCCGTGCCGAGAGCACGGGGATGAGCGCGCCGGAAATGAGCGGCGGAGCCGCAACTAATGGTTGCAAACCCGCCCTGATGCCCCGCGGTCTTGCCGCGGGGAGGGGTTTACTTTTTAGCCAGGGCAAAATATAATTAAAATAAGCCATATGAGAGAAATACCAACAAATCCAGAAGACTTCCATATTGATACTTCAGAATATGAAGAACCTCGCAAATTAGAAGGCCTCCAGACGCCGGCTGATATGCTTGCCCGGGAAGCGGCGGAAGCAAATAAAGTCATACCGCGCTTAAAACAATGGCGAGATAATTTTCAAAACCGGGCAGAAGCAGTCTTCACGTCTTATAATTATCCGCCTGATGAAGTCAGAGCCTTGACCAAGTATGCTGTTTCATTATTAGACGAGGGACTAAATGTATTGCGCGAAGCGCGATCCGCGGCAGACCTTGCAAGGAGTAAGGACGAAAAATCGCCCGATGATATGCTAGATATTCGCATCAGCGACTTTCTCGAAACACAAAGGCCCCTAGCAGACATTTACGCGGAAGCGCAAAGATTGTTAAAAGAAGGTCAGGCTACAAGAGCTATGCAAATAATCGAGGCAAACGCCAAAAAATACTTGTTTTAATAAGACCTCAATTTTAAAAAACTGCCTTTCGGCAGTTTTTTAATTTAGGCTTTTGCCAGGCCAAGCCAAACATCTCCAGAACTGATAGTAACTTCTAGGCTGGTCGTGATTGTCTCTTGCCGCAGGCTGGCAAGCTCGGAAATCGACAAACGCGCTTTATCTAATTTCGCGACCAGGTTATCTGCGCCTTTATAAAAAAGTTTGGCCGGTTCGCCCACTTTCAACCCGGCTTCCTTGCGCAAGGCCTGCACCGCCCTTTCCAATTCCCGCAAATCTCCTTCCTTCTGGAGTTCTGGATTTACCGCCAAGTCCAGACCCAACTTCAAACCGCCGTCTTCGTTCCAAGCCATATCGCCGCTTTGTTCAATTTTTTTCACATTTAATTCATCAAGCAAAACTTGCTTAAGTTCCTCGCTCCAAGAAATTTTATCATTACCCTTTTTCTCAACAATAACCGCCGCCAAAGGCTGGCGCAGCTTAATACCCTTTTGTTTGCGGATGGAGTTGCCAAGTTCGGCCGCAGCTCTGACTTCCTCCATCTCCGAAAGAAGCCTTGTCTCTTCATTCGATAATTTGCGGCTTTTCGGCCAATCGGTCAGATGAACCGATTCAGGATAATTTTTATCGCCGCTGTTTAAATTGCGATAGATTTCATCGGCCAAAAATGGCATAACCGGCGCAAGCAGTCTGACAAACCAGATAAGATTGCGAAAGAGGGTGGCAAAAAAATGGTTGTCCTCGCGGCCGCGGCTGCGGCGCAAATACCAGGTGGATAAATCGTCAATGTATCTTTGAAGTTCTCGCGTGGCTTTAACCGTATCGTATTTATCCAAAAAATCCGTAGTCTTATTAATGACTTCCTGCAAACGCGTATTTATCCATTGATCCAAAACATTGGGAGAATTTTTTGCATCGTTCGGGGATTTATCATCTTCATATACCCACGACTTGGCGTTAGCGTAAGTTACAAAATAATTGTAGACATTCCACAAAATCCTGATGACTTTGCGGTGTATAATCGCTAAATCCTTTTCGCTGAAATTCAAATTATCCGCCTGCATCACCACCGAGTTCATCAAATAAAAACGAAGTGTATCAACGCCGTACTCATTTATTATCTTCCAAGGGTCTGGAAAATTGGCCTTAGACTTGCTCATCTTGCTGCCGTCTTCGGCAAGAATCGTGCCAGTTGTCACTATGTTTTCGAAGGGCGCTTTCTTGAACAAAATTTGGGAAATAACGTGCATTACGTAAAACCAAGCGCGCGTTTGAGCAATGTACTCTGCGACAAATTGAGCCGGAAAACGGCTTTCAAAAATTTCCTTTTGCTCAAAAGGATAATGATATTCGGCAAAAGGCATGGAGCCAGCTTCGACCCAAGAGTCAAAAATCTCGGTGATGCGGTGAGACTCTCCCCCACATTTATCACACTTCAAAACCACCTTATCGATGTAAGGACGGTGCAAATCTAACTCATCAGAATAACCCGACACGGCTTTTTCTTTTAATTCGGCCAGGCTGCCGACAACTGTGTTCTCTTTGCATGCTTCGCATTTCCAAACCGGAATGGCATTGCCCCAATAGCGGTTGCGGGAAATGTTCCAATCCGGCGCGGCCTCAACGCTTTTTTGATAGCGACCGGTTTTTAAATGCTCTGGATACCAATCTATCTGCTTGGTATTAGTTTTAAGCAAATCTTTTTTTATTTTTTGGACGTTTATAAACCAAGCCGGAATGGCATTATAGAAAAGTTCGTTTTCACAGCGCCAGCAGTGCGGATAAGAATGCTTATGCATTTTGCGCTGTAAAAGCAAACCGCGCGCTTCTAAATTGTCTTTAATAAACTTTTCAGATTTTTTAAAATACTGGCCTTGCAATTCCTTGGGTGCTTTTTCGTTAAACTCGCCTTTTTCATCAAGCAAGGGAATAACAGGCAGTCTTTCTTTCAAACCTAATTGATAATCATCCTCACCGTAAACTACGGCTGTGTGCACAATACCAGTACCTTCTTCGGTATTAACAAAATCAGCGGCGTAAACTTTATGGGCTTTTGGATTGTCACTGATTCCAGCAACCTCAAAAAGCGGGTCATAAGCCAAACCAATTAAATCCTTGCCTTTAAATTCGCCAATTATGGTGGGTTTCGATACCCGCGATCCGCGTGACTTAAAAACTTCATCAATTCGATCTTTGGCGAGGATATAATATTGTATATGTTTCCTTGGGACATTTTGAGTCCCCATTTTTTTTACATCGGTAGGCACAAAGACGCTGTCAAATTCAACATAGCTAACCTTAACATAATCAATATCTCCACCAACAGCCAAAGCCACGTTCCCGGGTAGGGTCCACGGCGTGGTCGTCCAAGCAAGCAAATAAGTATTGTCTTGATCGCGAACTTTAAATTTTACAGTAACCGATTCTTCAGTAACCTCTTTGTAACTATTGTCCATTGCTACTTCAAAATTCGAGACCGGCGTTTCGCAGCGCGGGCAGTAAAGCAGTACCTTGCGGCCTTCGTAAACTAAATCTTTATCGTAAATTTCCTTAAACGCCCACCAGACCGACTCCATATAGTCGCGGTCCATGGTTTTATAGGAATTATCAAAATCCACCCAGCGGGCAATTCGCCTAATCATTTTGCGCCACTCCGCCACATAGGTCAGCACCATACTGCGGCAGGTTTCGTTGAACTTTTCTATACCCAGTTCCTCAATTTGCTTTTTGCCGGAAATTTTTAAATGCCGCTCCACAATTTCTTCAATCGGCAGGCCGTGGCAGTCCCAGCCCCAGCGACGGCGGACAAACCGGCCTTTCATTGTTTGATAGCGCGGAATTACATCTTTGATGGTCGAAGCCAAGATATGGCCATAGTGTGGTAGCCCTGTGGCAAAAGGCGGGCCGTCGTAAAAAGTATACGGTTCGCCGTCTTTGGTTTTTTCCAAGCTTTTTTCAAAAGTCTTGTTTTGTTCCCAAAACTCCAGTATCTCCTCTTCGAGTTTTGGAAAATCGGGTTGAGGATCTAATATTTTATACATACTCAAGGAAAACGAAGTCCCGTAGTGAAGCGAAGCTTTTACCCCGCCTTGGGGCTCCGGAGGCGAGCGAAGCGAGAACCCATCGGCGCAAGCTCTGCTTACTACTGGGATCTGGTTGGGTAGGTAGTGGCTTATAAGGCATACATCTATTATAACCAAAAACAAAACGAACTCACAATTAGTAATTCTGTAAAGTGAGTTCGTTCACCGAAGCAACAAATCCTCCTACGCTTAAAAAGCTTCAAAGGATTCACGTCTATTTTACAGCCGCAATAGCTTGCGGCAACAAAGCGGAGGTGAAAAAGCACCTGAAAGGTACTGCTGCGGAGCCGCGCGTGCGCGGCCCCGCAATAAGGGCTAGTCAACCGGAACAGCATAATACTCGATCGGCTCCATCCTGAAGCGGAGCCAGTAGATCTTGTAGGTATCATCATACGGATCATCACTCTGATCGTCCGCATAACTGAACACCTTAACGTAGCCCTGGTGGAACTGCACGGCTCGCCCGAACTTATCGCCCGATTCCTCGGTAAGGACATCGTAGACCCGATTATCCGACGCGAGCACCTTAGGGTCGGCCTTGGCGACCACTGCGCGGACGAAATCAATTACATCCTCCGCGAAGTCACGATGACCCTCGGTGAACCGAGCTCGCGGCGGGTGAAGGAACTCCCTTACCCCCGGCACCCGCGGGTACCGCGGCCGATTAAGCCATCGGTATACCATCGGGCCAACATACAAAACTGCGAACGCGAAGGCCACGTAGCCCGCGATTACTACGAACCAGGTGAAGCTGTCCATAGGCACCGGCATTTGCTTCTCCTACCCCACCTGGGGCGACTTTGGTTAATATTCCTCCGTTTGGTTTGACTGTGTATTAAAGCACCAAACAGAATTTCAGTCAACCCTGTCGTAATGGCTCAATAGCTTGGAAACACTTAGGCTAGAATTAGCCTAAGGAGAATTATCCATGTCATATACTAAAAATCCCTATTTGCC
>MFES01000012.1:0-475 GCA_001779955.1 Candidatus Doudnabacteria bacterium RIFCSPHIGHO2_02_FULL_46_11
ATTCAGGAAGCGGATATAAACGATCCAAGCGCCGATGATTCTGACTTTGATGATGAAATTGCCATAGCCCGCCGCTATTATATGGCTAAAAGCGGCTTCCCGACCGGCTCTGACATAGGCGAAGCCCAAAATTGGTTTCCGCCCAATTGGCCTTATTTTTACGATTCTCGCACCGGACTCGGCTTTATTTGGCCTTTGGAATACGCAACGGGCGAGGCCTTGGCCAAACAGGGTTATTTCAGATGGGAGGCCGCAGATCCGGAGACTTTGCTTGAATCCGAATTTTACCGCATCGCCAAGTATTATACGGTCAGCGGGGTTTATGACCCGGCCAGCCAGGCTTATGACACTATCCGTCTGGATGAGGCCAGCCCTGTTAATCGCGTTTACCGTACCGGTAGCGGCGATTTGCTCTTTGCCACAAGACCCGGCAACAACCAGGAAATTTGGAAAATAAACCAAAACGTCAGCGTGA